>JANQGE010000103.1 GCA_028277485.1 Chlorobium sp. | reverse complement strand
CGAATCTGCTTCGTTACAGGGAACTTGCGGTAGTTCACTACAGCGGCGTTCCCTGTGCCTTGCATCTCCGCCATGTTCGACAATCGCTCAATTTAGGTTCCTGTATAATTGATCGTTATGCCAACTTCTCCCGCCGTCACCATTCCCTCTCTTCCTGAAACATCTCTCTTATCCTATTCCTCCATGCAACCGATTTTTTCACATTCATACCGTTCGATGAAACGGCAACGGTCATTTCGCCTTGCTTAAACACTGCCGGCGATATGAAGTCGGACAGCTCCCGGTTATCGACAACATTCACCATAATGCCCCGTGTTTCGGCATCTTCTTTAATCCTGCGGTTTACCTCCATGTTGTTCGTAGAGGCGAAGACAAGGAAAAAACCGTCGAGATCGGATTCTTCATATTCCTTGCTGACAAGGTCAAACCCTTTTCCCTGCAGCTCGTCATGTATCTCGGGTGCGACAATGGTAATGTTACGGGTATACCGCTCGACCGTCCGTATCTTGTGCATGGCGATGTTACCGCCGCCGACAAACAAAATCTTCCTGTTATCTATCCTGATGTTAACCGGCAAGAATACTCTCATGATTTGTCACTTGTTTCTCGTCCCGGGATCGGGATTCGGGACTCGGTAATCGATTTTCTTGTCACTTGTTTCTCGTCACTTGTCACTGCATAACAGCGCCCCGCCGTCGGAAGTTTTCAATCCTGGGTTTTGACGGCAACGGCCACTTTGAGCAGTATGGTGAGAAGAAATATACCGATAGCCCAGATTCCAAGGGTGACGGATATCTCAATCAGGGTCGGAAAGTACTCGACAATTTCTTCCAGAGGAGATGGCACAAATCCTCCCAGAATCAAGCCGACTCCTTTATCAATCCATATGGAAAGCACAATTCCCAGGCAGGCGGCTATCAGCCATGTGGAAGACTTCCTTAGTTTAGGCACCAGAAGAACCACAAGAGATCCCAGACCGATCATCATGGAGAACCACATCCAGGACACAAGCTGACCTTTCCCGTGAAGGCCGAAAAACAGGTACTGCAAACTGTGCATGTGGCCGGGAATGTTACTGTAAAAAGCCGTGAAAAATTCCATGCCGATCAGGAAAAAGTTAACCACTGCGGCATAGGTAACAATTACCGCAAGCTTGTTCACCGCTTCCTTGCCGGCATCGAAGCCGGTTGTTTTTTTAAGAATGTAGGTCACCAGAATCAACAAGGCAGGGCCTGCCGCAAACGCGGAAGCCAGGAAGCGGGGAGCCAGGACAGCCGTCAGCCAGAGATGCCTGCCGGGCAACCCCGCATAGAGAAATGCAGTGACGGTATGGATGCTGATCGCCCAGGGTATGGACAGGTAGATGACGGGTTTTACCCACTTCGGAGCCGGCACGCCTTTCCGCTCGGCACCAAGAACCGCCCAGCCGCTGATGATGTTGAGCAGCAGGTACCCGTTCAACACCGTAACATCCCAGAAAACCATGGAGTGAGGGGTGGGATAAAGCAATACATTGAGAACCCGGTCCGGCCTCCCCATATCGGCGAGAATGAACAGAATACACATGATCGTAGCGGCAACCGCCATAAATTCGCCGACGATGACGATTTTTCCGAATGCCTTGTAATCATGCAGGTAGTAGGGTAACACCACCATCACGGCCGAGGCGGCCACCCCCACAAGAAAAGTGAACTGCGCAATGTAGACCCCCCAGCTGACATCACGTCCCATACCTGTAACCGTGAGGCCGGTGTCCAACTGCCGGGCATACGAATACACGCCTGCCGCGATAATGAACAGCAGGAATACAATCCAGCCCCAGTAGCTTCGATCTCCTTTCAGTGCTTTCTCAATCATAAGGAATCATTATATGATGTAGAAAACGGATGGTCTGGTGCCCAGCTCAGACTTCCGCTGCAACGTGTGGTTCCTGTCAAGCAGAACCCGGATTTCGGATTGTTCATCATTCAAATCCCCAAATGTCAAGGCGCCTTCAGGACATGCTTCAACACACGCAGGCTGCATGTTCCGCGCAAGCCGCTCGGAACAGAAATTACATTTTTCGACAACACCTCTTTCCCTGGTAGGATATGAAGGATCCATTTTTTTTATCGCCGGTCTCGGGTCTCTCCAGTTAAAGCTCCTCGCACCATAAGGACAGGCCGCCATACAGAAACGGCATCCGATGCAGCGATGATAGTCCATGGCAACAATGCCGTCCCAGCGGCGCTTGAATGTCGCCTGCGTCGGGCAAGCCCTTACACATGGCGGATTATCACAATGGTTACACAGTGCCAGATATGATTTTTCCCTTGTCTCTTCACTGACAAACTGCTTGCTCTCGCCCGGGAAAACATTCTCAAAAGGGCTTTTCCATATCCACTTTATCTCATCCTTGGCATTATCGAACTTCGGAACATTATGTACCTCGTGACACGCATCGATGCACCTTGTACACTCCCCTCTGCATTTGCGTGTATCGATGACCATGCCCCAGCGGGTTTTCCCCGATGCAGAATCCCCGGAAGAGGTAGAGGCGACCGCACTTTCCATGGAAGACTCCGGAAAAAGCCCGGAAACCGCTCCGAGACCGGCAAGAACCCCCAAGCCGGTTTTCCTGATAAATTCTCTTCTTTGTTCATCCATACGCTGTTTCTACTGCGCTTGATGGCAGCCCCAACAATTTGGTTTTACACTTGCATACTGGTGACAGTTATAGCAGAAAAACTGCTTGCCTGTATGACATCCCAGACAGGTGCTCATGTTTTTCTCGAACTCTCTTCCATCGGGCGTAACATGAATACGATCGCCCTCGCGCACAGCCGAATGCCTCCATTCATCCAAGACAAGCATGTGGTTTTCCCGCATGTATTCTCTCGATTCTATGCATTCCTCACCGGCACTTTTTGCAACCTGCCTCCGGATCTTCTTCGCCTCTCCTTCCTGCCAGAAAGCATAGGTTGCCACAAACAGAAAAAGAGCCAACCCGCCAAAGATGAGTATCTGTTCCTTAATCTTCATCATCCTCCTCATCTTCGAACCCGGCCATCGGGTCTTCCCTCAGGTCTTCGGTTCTTTTTTTCTCTCCCTGCATGACAAGAGCGTTTCCTACAAGCTCATGGAGCCCGTAAACCGTCACCCCGGGGTTCCAGTAATTCATCAGAGCCGGAAGGGTTGCACGATCAATAGCGCAGATGGTGACAAGGGAATTCACATCATGCTTCTCCCTGACATGTTTGACGGCGTTCGCCCTCGGAAAACCGCCTCTCAATCGGATGTCCATGTACTCTTCGGTATTGATGCCGCTTCCGGAGCCGCAACAGAAGGTCTGTTCACGGATCGTGTTTTCAGGCATCTCGTGAAAACTGTTGCATACATGATCAAGCACGTACCGCGGCTCTTCAAACATGCCCATCCCCCTTGCAATATTGCAGGAATCATGGAACGTTGTCCGCAGGTGATCGTTACGCTTCGGATCAAGCTCGAGCTTGCCATGCTTGATCAGGTCGGCGGTAAACTCCGCGATATGCACCATTTTCGTGGCGGCTGCGTTGCTGAACTTCGTTTTGGTAAACGGTGAAACCGGCTCTTCCAGAAAGTCGGCCGGACCGTTCATGGTGTCCATGTACTGATGGACCACTCTCCACATATGACCGCATTCACCGCCCAGTATCCACTTGACACCCAAACGCTTTGCCTCATGGTACATCTTGGCGTTCAGCTTCTTTGCCATCTCGTTGGAGGTGAAAAATCCGAAATTGCCCCCTTCGGAAGCATAGGTGCTGATAGTATAGTCCAGCCCGATATGATGAAAGAGCAGCAGGTAGCCCATCATTGTGTAGACGCCCGGATCGGCGAACACATCGCCGGAAGGCGTTATGAAAAGAACCTCTGCGCCTTTGCGGTTGAAAGTCGGCTCGACGGCAATACCGGTGAGATCCTCGATATCCTCGGCCAGAGACTCGATATTCTGCACGAAGGTGTGCGGTTCAATGCCAAGATGGTTTCCGGTCCGGTTGCAGTTCGAAACCGGTCCCAGGATCCAGTTGTTGTTCACGCCGATGAGGTTCAGAAGCTCTCTGCCCATCATCGTTATTTCAGCAGTATCGATCCCGAACGGACAGAAAACAGAGCAGCGGCGGCACTCGGTACACTGATGAAAATACATGTGCCACTCCTTGATAACCTCAGGAGTCAGCTTCCTTGCCCCGGAAAATCCTTTCAGGATCTTCCCGGCAAGTGGAAAATCATTACGGTAAACCGAGCGTATGAGTTCCGCTCTCACAACCGGCATGTTTTTCGGGTCGCCGGTGCCCAGGAAAAAATGACACTTGTCGGCGCAGGCGCCACAGCGAACACAGGTATCCAGGAAAAGCTTGAACGACCGGAATCTCTCCAGACGGCTCTTCATTCCTTCTTTGATGGTTTTTTCCCACCCGTCGGGAAGTTTCCAGTCCCCGTCCGTGGGAGCCCACTTTCTCGGGTTTGCAAACCCGATATCCTCGAGGACCTCGGGCTTGGCCGGATAACACCAGTTCCCGTCACGGAACTCGACCGGTATATCCCACCACTCCTTGTCCGAATAATCTCCCTTGAGAAGACCTGGTTTTTCCTCGAATTCCTTTTTCAGTTCCGACAGTTTAGGAGCAAATTTCGGCATAATTATTTCCTCTCAACCGGTAGGTTTGCTTTTTTCATCTTGTCACGGAACTCATCCTCGTACTCGGCATATGTCCTGGTTTTGACATCAGGATTCCAGGGATTGACGTGCCTTTTTTCACGGCTGTCATTGCTGAGGTTGCGCGTCGGGCTCAGGAAAATCCCTCCCATGTGCATCAGTTTGCTGAACGGAAAGTAGATTGCCAATACGCAAACCAGGAAAAGATGTACGTAGAACAGCGCACCGATCCCTTCCGGAAGGGCCGGCTTGAAATGAACCAGGTTGATCATCAGATCTTTTACCGACATGACGTCAACCTTCGTGATATAGCGCATAAAAATGCCGACAACGGCAATCGCAAGGATAAGAAACAGCGGGAAATAATCGGTCGGCAACGAAATAAGACGCATTTTCGCATCCAGCAACCGCCGAACAACCAGAAAGGTAATGGCGGCAAGAATGATAACGTTGGTCAGATAAAACGCGGGAAGCGTTACATCCAGGAAACCGTCAACGCCCTCCAGGATCTGAACAAAGCCGGGAACCTTTGCGATAAAGAAGCGATAATGCCGGAGAACGATAACGAGCATCGACCAGTGAAACGCCAGCCCTGCAAGCCATAACCACTTGCTTGAGCCGTAGGCAAGTTTCGGCCCGTTATGCGCCTCCGCTTTTGTGTTTCTGAACAGTGACCGGAAAAAGAAAACTTCGGTCAATACACGTGCCGCTGCCTGCCGGAAATTGGAAGGGCTTTCAAGCTTGTCCTGTTTTATCCAGTCAAGGGATTTTTCCTGACCGCAGGTGGTAGGTATCCGGAACGGCACCGGACTCCTTGCCCAGTCTACCACCCGGTAGACAAATCCACCGATAAATACCGCAATAGCGGCATACGGAATAATGACACCGAACAGAAAGCCAAGTCCGGCAAACTGCACGGCAACATAGGGGATCACAGCTAAAAGGACAACCGCTATAAGGGGCATGAAAGCCTTCTTCATGCTTTCGCCCTCCTTCGCATCATGAATGTCTGCCGTTTGCTTTCTTCGACTTTTAGCTGATAGATTTGTTCACGGTGTGCCATGTAACTATCAAATGCTTCGAGTGTTAGATTCTCCATACCGGCTTGAAACTCTTCCCAGTGCTTCTGCCGGAGCTGTCTTTTATCAAAAAAGGCCGGAGCAATTTCCCGCAGGATTGTTTTCAGCTCAAAAAAAAGAGACATGGCCCTGGAAGGGGGAAATTTCTGAACTGCCAGGATTCTGGATACCCGGTCCAGCGCATCCCGGAGCGCCCCCGGGCTTGACTCAAAACTGTCCAGGATTTCACCCAACCCTTCGGCCAGCACCTGTGCAATCGGAGTCGCCGAATGCATCTTTTCAGGAAAAAACGACAGAACGCTCTCATGCCATCGCTCAAGAACCGCCTGCCTGTTTTCACGGATCAGCCTGACACACTCTTTGTTCATGATGCACAGAAAAAAATTACAGCCAGCTGTTTACCTGGTGCTCCTCGACCAGTTCAACAAATCCTTCGTAATCGACGGCAACCACCCCTTCCGTTATGTCCGCGATACCTCGTGCGTCCAGATCAGGCTGAAGCGCGTAAACAGGATTGCTCTTCAGGGTATCGCCAACCAGAGCCGCAAACCTGTTATTCGCCTGGACGGCATAAACACCATCTTCGATGAAAAGAATCGGGTCATCCGGCTGCACAAATCTGACGCAGGTTTCCAGGGTAGTGTTTTCAAACGGAGATTTATTGATGGTATGTAACATGTTAAGGCGTAACGTTTTGTTGTTATGGGCAATTGTATTTGCGCGCCGCGGTCACTTCGCGGAACAGTGCTCGAAATCCTGATGTGAAACAGCTTTAAGGGCACCTTTAATGCGGCACAACAACATCCTGCTCATTCATGAGCCTGCCGATCTCCTCGGATGCAAGAACCTCGACATCCACGAGCAGGTCGTCTTCCGTCAATCCACGCTCTTCAAGCGATGTCTTATCGACATACAGTTTTTCAACATCGTATCCGTCAAGAGCCATGAATGTCTTGGCGAAGCCTTTTATCCCTATTCCGGCGGTATCTTGATCCTCCTTCAGAGCATATACGCCATCTCCTATGAAAGCAACAGAAAGGTCCTGCTCGTAAGCAGCCATGATCAGGATCATTTCAAGTCCTTCATAGGTATAAATCGAGCCGTGAGGCGCTCTGCGCATCACATGCATGATTTTTTTTACGTCAGTGTTGTCCTCCATGTTCATGTCTCCTTTTTTTGGGCACCTCTAATCTCCAAAAGTCACCAACCTGTCATTGCGGATGGCAATGTCGGTAAGGGTCCCGAGGCCGGTGATTTCACCGCCTTCAATGATGACCTCGTCACTGATCCCACGCCGTTTTGAAGCGGCTATGCATGCCAGAACCTCTACGCCGTGTTTTTGCTTCAATTCGTTCCACCGGCCGGCGATATCCCGGTCGTCCTGAGGGGGATCCATGTGTTTGGTGACATTGGTAACCCCGTCATTATACAGGAATACGGCATCGACCGTATGCCCTTTTTTGATTGCCGCCTCCGCAAACTTGTAAGCCGTATCGGAGGCTTGATGGTTGTAAGGGCCTTCCTTGAGCAAGATTCCTATTTTCACCGCAGATACTGTTATTCGGGTTAAAAAAACGAATGGTGGAGGGCGCTCAAGCGCACTCCGCCATTTTTTCTTTTATCGCCTCATAGAGAGAGCTCCAGGTACTGGTATAATTTTCGTAAGGCCTCTCGATATAGGAAGACAGATACAGCGCTTTCTCGGCAGCATCGATATTACCGTTTTTCAACGCTTCAACCGCTTTCTCTCCTGAATCGGCGGCGTCATTACCCATCAGATGAACCTGGCGCCAGTAACTGACCGCTTCTTCACGATAAATAAACGAAACCGGCAGCGCTTCAGCCTCCTTCAGAGAGTCGACCGGAGCATTCTGGGGACCGAATCCCATTCTCCAGCCGTTTTCAGCCCACTTTCTGGAGCGTTCGACAGCCTCCTCCATCTGAGGGATTACATCTTCAAACATAAGCCCTTATACCTCCATCTTTTAAGGACACCTCTATTTTATTTATTCCGCACTTCAATTGCTTCGTTGAGCGGATAGAAGAAAGTTTCTGCGCTCTGTTCGCCTTGCACTTGAATCGCTCATGACAATAAATAGAGGTGCCCATCATTTCATTAAAGACCGTCGGCACCACCCATCTGGATATACCCGCAGGGGCAGATCAGATGACAGAGGTGGCAGCCCTCACACTCTGAATACTTGGTATACATAACCTCACCTGCAGGATTATTCTTGAACCGCTGGATCGTTTCATGCGGACAGAAAGAAACGCACTGCCTGCAGTCGAAACAAAGCCCGCAGCTCATGCAGCGATGGGCTTCGCGGATGAACTGCTCCTCGGTGATCCCCTGGTCGATTTCGGTCTCAAGCCCGTCCTTGACGCGAACCTCGGGAGCAAGATGCCCCCTTTCACTTCGTTCGGCATCCTCGTAAAACTCAAGAAGCATATCCTTGGACTTGATCACTTTTTTCTCCTCCAACGGCGGGAATTCACCGGTGAATTTTGCGTGGATGCTTTCGGCAGCCTTGCGTCCGTCACCGATAGCGCCGCAAACAAGGCCGAGATTAACCGCATCACCTCCGGCAAACACCCCGTCTTCGAGTGACCAGTCTTTTTTGGGTTTCAGCCAGTCCCTGCCGCTGATGTAACGCTCGGCATCCAGCCATTCAGGCTCCTGACTGATAGACGGAATAAGCATGGTGCAGGGCACATCGAATTCCGACCCTTCGATCGGCACAGGTCTCCTGCGGCCGCTTTTGTCGGGCTCGCCAAGCTCCATACGCTGACACCTGACGGCAACGGCACGGCCGTTTTCGGTAACAATCCCGATCGGAGCCGTGAGGAACTGAATATCGACATTCTCCTCAAGCGCTTCCTCGATCTCCGGATCGATCGCGGGCATTTCGTTGCGGGTACGCCTGTAGAGGATAGTTACTTTCTTTGCGCCAAGCCTCAGTGATACGCGGGCAGCATCAATAGCGGTATCACCGCCGCCGATAACGACCACCTGGTCCCCGACATCGAGCTTTTCACCCGAATGAACACGGTTGAGAAACGCTGCACCTGTATAGACATTTTCAGCATCTTCACCTTCCAGACCGAGCTCGATGCCTTTATGAGCACCTATGGCGAGATAAACGGCATCATACCTCTCCTTGAGATCGTCCAGACTGACGTCCTTCCCGATGACGGTATTGCATCTGATCTCGACGCCCATTCTTTCGATAGCACCCACTTCCGCGTCAATAATGTGACGGGGCAGCCTGTAGGGAGGAATACCGTAACGAAGCATACCGCCGGTTTCCTTGAATGCCTCGAAGATGGTAACCCGGTAGCCGCGGCGCGCAAGCTGAAACGCACAGCTCAAACCTGCCGGCCCGGAGCCGACCACCGCGATTGTTTCAGGCCGGACTTCACCGGTCAGCTTCTCATGATCGAAGCCGTTCAATATGGCGTAGTCACCTATCCAGCGCTCGAAGGCATTGATGTTTACCGAGCCTTCCTTATCGCTCCGGTTACAGCTTCCTTCGCAGGGGTTGGGGCATACGCGGCCGCATACAGCCGGCAATGGCTGTGTTTTGCTCACCTCATTCCAGAGCTGCCTGTACACCTCGTCCTTGCTCAGCTTTTTGGTCTCTATCTGCTGCACCGTCGTAAGCCACGCACGGATGTTGTTCCCTGCCGGGCAGGCATCGTTGCAGGGAGGCCGCTGCTCAACATAGATCGGGCACTTGTGACTTGCGTCACCAAAAGCAACTACTTTATCTGTCCCTGTTTGCTCCTTGTACGGCGGATACTCGTAATTGAGCGCAAAATCAAGGACCGGATTTGATTCCTTGGGATCAAGTTGACTCATGTTCTACTCCTTGCCTTTTACTCAGAACCGTACGTGAGCGGACTGATTGAATGTTGTTCGCGCATGTCTGTAGTTATCGATCATATCCTCATCGAAGGTGAGACCGGTCTCTTCGAAAAACTGTTTCCAGCCGATTCTTTCGACCCATTCGCCCAGTCTTTCCCATGGCCTTCCGCCCTTACGGTAGGCATCGAGAATCTGTTTGACAATTTCACTCACTTCCGGCCAGCGGGGAGGATTGTTCGGGATATTATGTGCGACAAGACTCATCAAGGCAGGCTTTGATCTGGCGTTACTGTTTTTACCGGCAACCCAGATAGCAAACTTGGAGTATTCAGGGTGGTTGATTTCCATAGACGGACAGGCCCCGAAACATGCGCCGCAGTACATGCATTTTTCTTCATCGACCACCAGCGACTTCTTGCCGTTGACAACCGTAGGACGAATCGCGGCAACAGGGCAGCGGGCAACCACTTTCGGCAGCTCACAGATTTCACTGAGGTTCTCATGGTTGATGCGCGGCGGACGAGTATGCTTCACGATAATGGCGATGTCACCCTGACCGCCGCAGTTCAGCTCACAGCACTGGGTAACGATCTTGACCTTGTTCGGAAAGTCCATACCCCTGAAGCCGTCGATAAGCTCATCCATCAGTGCCTTGACAACACCTGACGCGTCAGTCGCAGGAATATCGCAATGCAGCCACCCCTGGGTGTGAGCGACCGGAGAAATTGTCTTTCCGGTTCCGCCTACGGGAATGCCCCTGCTTTCAAGCTCATCGATAAGCGGCTGCACCTTCTCCTCATCCGGAGTCAGGAACTCAACATTGTTTCGGGTGGTGAACCGAAGGTATCCGTCGGTATATTTGTCAGCAACATCACAAAGGCCTCTGATAAAGTCAACCGAATCCTGGCGGGGAGTGCCTCCACGCACTGTATAAAGAGCATCTCCGCTTTCGGCGACATGCTTCAACACTCCGGGCCGCGGATATTCATGATATTTCCATTTACCGTAGTTTTTCTTCACAACCGGATGCAGACCCCCCTTGTATGGATAAGGCCCCGACTCGATGGTTTTCCAGGTTCTTTCAGGACTACTCATGTTAGTTTACCTCAAATTGTGTTTATCTCAACAGGAGATTGTTAATGCTAATATTTCGACTTGAAGTACGGGTTGTCACGCGGCTTCGTAACCATGTCGATGCTCGGCTCCAGCCCGACACCGTCGAGGAACTGCTTCATCCCGACGCGCTCGATGGTCTCTCCAAGCCTCTCGTGATCGAGACCGTTATCATCCCACCAGTCGATAATCTCATCGGCCAGATCGATAAACTCCTCGATATCCTCTTCGTCTTCCATCTTCATGAACGGCACAATCATGGATCCTGCATTGAAGCCTACCTTGAGCGTGCTCTTGCCGCCCATCAGGAGAGCGACGCCGCGCTCCTTGCCCGGTGAAAGTGCTTTAGGCATAACATTGAGACAGTGCATACAATGGACACAGCTCCTGTTGTCAATCTCAATGCCGCCATCCTTCAGAGAAATAGCTCTGGTAGGACAGAGGTTAACCACCTCGTTCACCAGTTTTTCCATGCCGTTCTCATCCGCCCACGCTTTCACCTCATCGGCATCCATCTGGATATTATCTTTCCACATGCCGATCACGGCTATATCGGAACGCATAATGGCGTTGGTACAGTCATTGGGGCAGCCTGAAAACTTGAGTTTGAATTTGTAGTTCCATTCCGGGCGGTGAACCGCACCCACGAAATGTTTCATGACTTTTTCGTGCATTTCGAGTGTATCGTAACAAGCCTGTTCACAGCGTGCAGGGCCGACACAGGAAACGCCGGTACGCATTCCGGCACCGGCACCGCCAAGATCCCAGCCTTTCTGGTTGAGCTCGTCAAAACACTCCTGGACCTTGTCAGCCTCGATCCCCTGCAACATGATATCTCCGGTCTGTCCGTGCAGCGCTATAAGGCCGGTGCCGTGCTTTTCCCATATATCGCAAAGCTCCCTTAACGTATCCGTTTTGTAGTGCAGTCCTGGAGGAGCCTGAATACGCATGGTATGAAATTCGGAAGCTTCAGGAAGCTTGTCCCTGATCATCGAATACCGCGTGATAATCCCTGCACCGTAACCTTTTACGGTAACCAGGCCACCTTTCCAGTATCCCATTCTTGTTTGGTAGGAATATTCCAGCTGGTCCATGACGCCGCGAAGCATCGGCTTTTTCGTCCTCTCAGCAAGCTCCTTGAGACCGGTCACAAAACTCGGCCAAGGACCGCTTTCAAGTTCGTCCAGCATCGGTGTGGGGTTCAAAAACCTCCCATTGCCCGACTCGTTTGAGTCGGCACCTTTCGCATCACCCATAATGATCCTCCTTTAATTCACAGAAAATTGGCTGGGAAACAGGCTTTCTGTCCCTTAAACGCAACCTGTTGGCTTGGGCAGCCCAGCGATTTTACATGCCTGCAGAGCCGGGCCGCTCGGGAAAAGGCCGTAAAGAAATTCAGAAGCTGCCTTTTTGTCCATGCCCTGCTCTTTGGCAATGGCTTTGGTGAGTACCTTGACAGCAGGAGCTATTTGGTAATCCTCGTAGTACTCCCTGAGAAAGTTTACGACACCCCAATGATCCTCTGCCATCTCGATCTCCTCAGCTTCGGCCAGCTTTTTTGCCACATCTTCTGACCAATCGTCGAGATTAATAAGGTAACCGTCGTCATCGGTTTCATAAACGGCACCGTTCACTTCAATCCCCATAATTCATCTCCTTTAGTGATATTTAGAAAACAGACAATACAGCCGGCACATACGGCTCAAATGCATCTAAGATAATATGTCACGGGAAAAGAACAAAAACCCGTGGCAAAAATTCTTTTCCTATGAAACTATATAGTCATATAATCAAAATATACCTCAATATTTTTTGATGCCGGCGAAAACAACCACTCCCGTCCGGCAACCGTCCATGATGGATCACGCCACCGCAATCTGTCCTTGTGCTTTGTATTCCGATGCCAGAGAAACAAACTTTCCAGCCCAGCCCGGGTTACCGACTGCATGCACATGCGCAAACGAAGCAAACAGGTTTCGGTTCAGTACCCCGTCACGCTTACCTGTGACGCCGTATCCCCAGATCACCTTAAACTGGTAGGTGCTTTTTCCGTTTGATTGAACCGGCTTTGCATAATGAAACTCATGTGCTTTTATGGTTTCACCTTTATCGAACCAGGGACTATGGCGGCAGCTCACCAAATCGAGATAACCGTGTCCGACAGGACTGTGCTGAAAACCGATTTCAAATGGCAGAACATCGGCAAGAGCATATGTCTTCCCGGCGTAATGAGCGCCTCGGGAAAGATAGATCAGCCCCCCGCACTCCGCGTAAAGAGGGATCCCTGATTTAACCCTTTCCCTAACGTCCTTTAAAAGACCATTATTGCTGCTCAGCATCTCAAAAAATGATTCCGGGAATCCGCCGCCGATATAGAGGCCATCCACATCAGGCAGAGAAGTTTCCTGCAGGGAATTGACAAACACGAGCTCTGCACCGCTGTCGCTCAACGCTTCCAGATTTTCAGGATAGTAAAAACAAAAAGCAGGGTCTCTGAACACGCCAATCCTTACCAAAGTGCCGGGCTCTGCTTCACGTCTTTTCTTTTCCTGCACTTCCAGAGGAGGAAGGCCATAAAACAGCGACCTGATTGCGGACATGTCACAATAGCGGGCAACGTTTTCACCGGCACTCCGGATAATCGCCCTGGCACCAGCGGTCTCGCCAACCGTTGTCAACCCCAAATGCCTTTCTGCGATAACGAGCTCCTTACCTTTGGGAATCGCTCCCAGAACAGGCACTTTGCAAAATCGCTCAATAGCCCTTCTTTGTTTATCCTCCTGGCGCGATCCATGCACCTGGTTAAGGATAACCCCGGCAATGTCGGCTTGCGGCGGCATAGCCTGCATTCCTCTCACCAGTGCGGCAACCCCCCGGTTCATCTTTCGGCTGTCTATCACCAGCAATACCGGTGCCTTCAGCAGCTTGGCCAGCCCGGCGCTGCTGTCGGAACCCTCAATGTCCATACCGTCGTGAAGCCCATGGTTACCCTCGATCAGGGAAAGGCAATTTTCGTCGCTGTTCCTGAAAAACGAATCCAGGCATGCCTCGGAGCCCATAAGAAACGGATCAAGGTTGTAACACTCCCTGCCGGCAGCCAGTTTGTGCCACATCGGATCGATATAATCAGGTCCTTTCTTGAAGCTCCTTACGCTTGCGCCATCATGTACAAGGTTGTAGATAATACCGAGGCTTACCAGCGTTTTGCCTGAGCTTTTGTGGGAGGCTGATACCATCAGCCTGGGCAAGTTTACCACTTTCACATGCAACTCCCTTTCACACCTCTGCGGCGGTCATTAACCTCTACCGGGCACCCCTATTTATTCCACGCTTCAATTGCATCGTTGAGCGGATAGGAGAGGGTGTTGCTCATGACAATAAACAGAGGTGCCCTAAATTGTCGTGAGCGACCTTCTCTATCCGACCAACGAAGTAATCAGGGCGCACAACAAATTAATAGAAGTGCCCTACTTTTTCTTGATATAAAAAGTATGCACACCACTGTCTTCATGATGTGAAATCACCTCGTTACCGGTCCGCTTCGACCACGAGGCCATATCATTCACTGAACCTGGATCGGTTGCCATCATTTTCAGCACCTCGCCGCTTTTCAAACCGTCCACGGCTTTCTTGGTCTTGAGAATCGGCAAAGGGCAATTCATCCCCTGACAATCCAGCTCCATATTGCTTGCTATTTCACTCATTGATTCTCCTGGTTGTAGGTTTCCGAGGTTTTCTGCATGTATTCTGCCGGCTTCCTTAAAAAGCACCTCTACGGTTGCATGCCGTGATTCCTTCGTTGGGCGGATAGAGAAGGTGGCCCACGACAATGTATAAAGGCGCCTTAAGCGTTGAAGTTAAGAAATTTACACCGTTCGATTCAAGAAAAATCCTTTCTCATCAAAAAACATGCAAAGGAACAGGAGCGTCGAAACCCGACAACAGTACTATCAATGATTGTTCATCACAAAACGTTCACAAGCACTCCGCTACACTATGCCATCCAGTAGATTGCACCCAGCACAAGGCAGGCAAGAAACACGGTTTCTGCAACAATTATCGAGACCGGTTTCCAGCCCACGTCAAACAGGGCTTTCAATGACGTCTTCATTCCAAGAGCGGCAATGGCAGTAACCAGACACCAGCGCGAGGTATCGACAATAAACTGACGGACCGGCTCGGGAGTCACACCGGTACTGTTGAGTCCAACCAGCAGTATGAAAAAAATAATGAACGGCGGTAAAACAAACCGGCCAACCTTGCTTCCATCTCCACTGACACGGGTATGGAAAATCAGCGACAGGGTGAAAACAGCCGGAACCAGCATGGCAACACGCAGGAGCTTGATGAACGTAGCCGTATCGCCGGTCTTGTCAGAAACCGAATAGCCTGCACCAACCACCTGTGCAACGTCGTGAATGGTACCGCCAAGAAACACACCGGCGGCCTCGTCGTTCAGGCCGAACTGGTCGACGATAACCGGATAAAGAATCATCGCAAGCGTACTCAACGCAGTCACGCTGATGACGGTAAAAATGGTGTTCCGTTCACTGTACTCGTCTTTGGGCAGGATAGCCGCGATGGCCAGAGCGGCAGAGGCGCCGCATATCCCGACGCTTCCTCCGGTAAGAACGCCGAACCGTTTTCCCCGCCCCATAGCTTTTGACAGGCCGAGACCAAACAGGATCGTCAGGAAAACCGATCCGACTACCATTGCCATCGGGCCTGCCCCAAGGGAAAGAATCTGGTCAATGGTAATACGCATACCCAGAAAGGCAACTCCGATCCGCAGAATCGTGGTCGATGCAAACTGAATCCCTGCAATGGCCTTACTCTCTTCCGACAAAAACCGGAACGCCATGCCAAGCAGCAAGGCAAACAACATGGTCGGGGCTCCGTAATGGTCGGACAGAAAGGTTGCCGCAGCCGCTACGGTAAGCGAAGCGACAATACCGGGAAACAACTCTTCCAGCCGCACTTTGGCTGCCTTGGCATGGCACTGGAAACCACAGCGCTCGGCCTCGTCGATATGCTCCTGGGTCGGAATTTCAGTATCTGCAGGTTTTTGCAGATATCGGGGGTCCTGCTTACTATCAGTACTCATCTTATTAGTCCTTTCTTTTCGGGATTCGGTAATCGATTTTCCCTTTTTGACTTTTGAATTTTGACTTGTCACTCCCCTTACCTACTGCCGACTGATCCCCTTTCGACCCCGAAACCCGACCCCGATCTCCGAAAGAGAGAAAATCGGGATTCGCCGTCGCTATCGGAATCAGGATCGGTAATCGGGATTCGGTAATCGGAAATCGATCTTTTCTTTTCTTCTAATGCCAACTGCGAACTTCTTGTCTTGTCACTTGTTACTCGTCACTTGTCACTATTTTGCCTACTGCCGACTGATTACTTCCTCCTCTTCGGATCTACCTGGTCCGGCCGGAGCCTGGCGGTAAAATAACCATCAGCAGCATCCTCACCGACCTGCTCACCCGCGCTGCTTTCCAAAGGTTCCTCATAATCGTTCCACCCTCTCAGCCCGGTACGAAGAGAAACTACATTTTCATATCCAAGCACCTGCATTGAATGGGCCGCAAGCACACTGCGGTGACCCGAACGGCATACAACAACAATCTCCCGCTTCCTGGCATTCACCAGTTCAGGCTCGGTCTCTTCGTAATCCCATTCACAGGCGGATTCCAGAATGCCCCTGGGAACATTCATTGAACCCCGAATATGCATGGCATCAAACTCGCAGGGTTCACGTACGTCCAGGATAAGCAGACCAGGGTTCTCCTTCATGCGATCCACCAGATCCCACGGCATGATTTCCCTTATATCGGATAAACAATTTCGTATCAGCTCGATAAAACGCACCATATTCAGCAGTTTCCTCCTATATTGAAATTACTATTACTATCAAACTAGGGCACCTCTAAAAACTTATTGCGCACCCAAATTGCTGCGTTGGCCGGTGCTCGAAATCCTCATGTACTCCGTGTACACTCCGGTTTCTCCGCTCCGTCCGCCTTACACTTTGCTCGCTCATAACACTTTTTAGAGGTGCCTTAAATAGAGGTGCCTTATTATTCGGCTTCTGAATGTTGCAATATTCCAACAAAGTATACATATAGTGTATAAAAAGGAGAAGATAAACAACCCGATACCGGCGCCGAATCCCGAAAGAAAAGACAAATCCAGATGAGATTAGCCGTTAATATCGACCACATAGCCACCCTGCGCAACGCGCGGGACGAACAGCAGCCGGACCCGGTAACCGCCGCTGCGATTGCCGAACTCAGCGGAGCATCCGGCATCGTATGCCATCTCCGCGAAGACCGCCGCCACATCAGAGACCGGGACCTCGAACGATTGCGTGATATCGTCACAACCAAACTCGACCTCGAGATGGCCATGACGGAAGAAATGCAGCACATCGCCATCCGTACGAAGCCGGAACTCATCACACTGGTCCCGGAAAAACGCCGGGAACTCACCACCGAAGGCGGCTTCGATATCGTCAGTCATTTCGACAGGCTGGTCGAGTTTATCAAACCGGTCCAAGATGCAGGCATAGAGGTAAGCCTTTTTATCGAACCTGAAAAAAAAGCTGTTGCGCTTGCTGTCGAATCGGGAGCAGATCTTGTTGAACTGCACACAGGCCCGTACTCCCTGAAGAAAAAAAACAATGAAATCGAAGCTGAAATCAACAGGATTCGCACCGCCGCACAGTTTGCCCGTGAGTCGGGGCTTCGAGTTGTCGCCGGTCACGGACTTAACTACTACAACATCGTGCCTTTCAGGATTATAGAGGAAATTGAAGAAGTCAGTATCGGTCACGCCCTCATCGCGCGCGCTTCACTGGTAGGCATGGAAACTGCGGTCAGGGAGATGCTGCGCCTGATGAATACCGGTTGCGACAAGTGACGAGGGGAAATCAGTTGGCAGTCTTCAGTTGGCAGTTGGCAAAAGAATAGTGACGAGTAACGAGTGACAAGACAAGAAGTTGGCATTAGAGAAAAGATCGATTTCCGATTACTGAATCCCGATTACCGATCCTGATTCCGATACCGACGGCGAACCCCGAAGGAAAAGCCAGCGGGATTGGAAAAGCAGTGACAAGGGGAAATTAGTTAGCAGTTGGCAAGGGAAAAATCAAGTCAAAATTCAAAAGGAAAAAGTCAAAAAGGGGGGGAGGTGTTAGGTGCTAAAACCAAACGAACCATGAACGAACCGGCAAACGAAACAACCATCGTACTTGCAACGAACAACCGCGACAAGGTCAGGGAAATCAAACCCCTTTTGGAAAATATTGTTCCTGGAACCCGTGTTTATTCTCTCGACGACCTTCAGGCCGACATAGAGATCGAAGAAACGGAAGAGACCCTCGAGGGTAACGCAAAACTCAAAGCCGAGGCTGTTTTCAACCTTTTTACCAGCCGTTTTCCGTATCTCGTAACAGTTGCCGACGACACCGGACTCGAGGTTTCAGGCCTGAACGGGGCTCCCGGTGTCTATTCTGCACGTTTTGCACCCATGCCGGAGGGCATACCGCCAACGTATGATGACAATGTTCGCCACCTTCTCAGGGTAATGGAAAACATTGACGACAGAAGAGCAACTTTCCGGACGGTAATAGCGCTCAAAGGACGCATACCCGGCCGCAACGATATGCTCATGTTCGAAAAAACAGTGGAAGGATCCGTAGAAGGCAGGATTACCAGGGAAAAGACCGGTAACAACGGGTTTGGATATGATCCAATATTTTGGGTAAATTCGGCACGTGCCACGTTTGCTCAAATGAGCACCGAGGAAAAAAACCGCCTGAGCCACCGGTCTTTCGCCGTGCAAAAAGCTGTTGAAGAACTGCGCCGTATCCTTAACCCCGACCGCTAACACTCTGCCATGAGCCTACTTGAAGCAATTACACTCGGCATCATTCAAGGGCTTACAGAGTTCCTCCCGATCAGCAGCACCGCTCACCTTCGCATCATACCGGCTCTGGTCGGCTGGCAGGACCCAGGCGCCGCATTCTCGGCAATCGTACAGATAGGAACGCTTGCCGCCGTCTTTTTTTATTTCCACCGGGATATTTTCCGTATCTCCATCGCAGTTGCTGCGGGCATACGTAAAGGCAAGCCGTTTGAAACGCAGGATTCGAAAATGGGCTGGATGATTGCCGCAGGAACGCTTCCCATCGTTGTATTCGGTCTTCTCTTCAAAACCGAAATAGAAACAAGTCTCCGGTCGCTCTACTGGATAAGCGCCGCACTCATTGTGCTGGCACTTATGCTCACCCTCGCTGAATGGATGATGAAAAAGCGAGCCGAAAAAGGCCTGGAAACGAAATCCATGCAGGCAATCGGCTGGAAAGAAGCGCTCCTCATAGGCCTTTTTCAGAGCATTGCACTCATTCCCGGGTCCTCACGCTCGGGCGTCACCATAACCGGAGGCCTTTTTCTGAACCTCTCACGAGAAACGGCTGCAAGGTTTTCGTTCCTCCTTTCACTGCCGGCGGTTTTTGCTGCGGGCATCTACCAGTTGTATGCAACCTGGGATTCGCTTACAGCTTCAAGCAGTGACCTTGTCAACCTTGCCGCCGCAACATTTTTTGCCGGTATTGTGGGTTACGCATCCATCGCTTTCCTCATCAATTACCTGAAAAAACACTCCACCCTCCTCTTTATCATCTACCGTATAGCGCTCGGTCTCGGCATACTCGGCCTTATAGCCGCAGGGTATGTTCAGCCGTGAATTAGTGCTGAGTGCCAACTGATTCCCTTTCGACCCCGAACCCCCCCGTGAAATCAAACCGGATATTTCACAGGGCCGACCCCGATTTCCGATTTTCTCTTTTCGGAATTCGCCGTCGCTATCGGAATCGGTATCGAAACCTGATTCCGATTATCTTCCCGCCTAACACCTCGTCACTTGTTACTTGTCACTATTCTTTTGCCAACTGAAGACTGCCTACCGACTCCCTCTTGTCACTGTCTCTCCCCTTAGGGGAAGGCAACTATTAACGGCAAAAAATAATTGTGTTTTGTGCAACCAATAGAGGAAAATTTTTTATATATAAGCATAGCAGTCAATAAATCATAAACCCTTTTAGGCCATGCCATACAGCTTGTCAGGTGTAGGGCATAATGGCTTTGAAAAAGCAGATTTACATATACACACAAAATGCTCAGACGGAGTCTTTACACCGGAAGAAATTGTAGAGAAAGCAAAGGAAACCGGACTAAAGGCTATAAGTATAACTGACCATGATTCTGTTTTAGGAATTGACAAAGCAAAGCCATTAGCCAGAGAATACGGCATAGAGCTTATTAACGGTGTAGAAATGAGCTCTACTTACCAGGGTCATGATATTCATATCCTGGGTTATTTCTTTGATCACAAAAACTCGGAGCTCAAGAGTTACCTGGATCATTGTAAGTATTTGCGTACCGAGCGTGCTGAGCGCATGGTTGCCAAGCTTGCCAAAATGGGCGTCAAGATCGAGATCGAACAGATCATTCTGAAAGCCCAAAACGGCAGTGTCGGGCGGCCCCATATAGCGGCTGTGCTGCAGGATGGCGGCTTTGTAAAAAGCTTCAGTGAGGCCTTCAGCAAGTATTTGGGTTCTCACAGCCCTGCATACGTAAAAAGTATCGAAACTTCTCCGGCAGAGGTTATCAGGCTTATCAACGAAGCATCGGGTCTGTCTTTTCTTGCCCATCCCGGCCAGAACATTCCGGACGAAATCCTCCGACATCTGATTAATTTCGGCCTTGACGGCATTGAAATCATTCATCCGTCCCACGACCCCTACAAGGAAAACTACTACAGGGAAATTGCAAATGAGTATTTCCTGCTCTTTTCCGGCGGCTCGGATTATCACGGGCTCAAGGATCAGGAAAAAGATCTTTTCGGGCAGATAACGATCCCTTATGAATGGGTGACGAAAATGAAAAGCCGGATAGTTACGGTTTAGCAGCACTATGGGGAGATTAGTTATCGGAACGCTTCTTGCCAATGCAAATCTCTCGATGAAGGAGTTTTTCCTGATGATGCAGGAATTCTTCCTTTTCTCGGTGAGGGCTTTTGTAACGATCCCGAAAATCAAACGGTACTGGCGGGACTTTCTTGACCAGGCGACAATAGCAGGCACCGACTCATTGCCGATAGTTCTTGTCAGTTCAATATCCATCGGTGCGCTCCTGGCAGTCGAGGTGGGAAACCTCCTCGAGGATTTCGGGGCAAAAACAATGCTTGGCCGCTCCACTGCACTGTCGGTAATACGGGAATTAGGGCCCCTGCTGATGGGGCTCATGCTTTCAGCCAGGTACGGGTCCCGCAACGGGGCCGAACTCGGTGCGATGAAAATATCGGAACAGATCGACGCCCTGCGCGCGTTCGGTACCGACCCCATAGCAAAGCTTGTCATGCCGCGTCTTACCGCAGCGCTTGTTGTATTCATTCCCCTGACGGCAATTGCGGACTTCGCAGGATTGTACAGTGCGGCGCTGTTTGCAGAGCACTATCATAAGATTGATCCCGGGATATTCTGGAACGCCGTATTCCCAAGACTTGTTCTCAAGGACTTTGTGGTCGGCTTCCTGAAAGCTCCGGTTTTTGCGATCATCATCACCCTTGTCAGCTGTTTCAACGGCTTTATCGCTCAGGGAGGCACTGCCGGAGTCGGACGTTCGACCATTAAAGGGATTGTTGTTTCGTCAGGACTTATCCTGGTGGCTAATTTTTATGTCTCGAAACTGGTGCTGGAAAACATGTAACACCGGTGACGAGTGACGAGTTAATAAAAGATAGTCGGAATTCGGGGTCTGGAGAATAGTGACGAGTGACAAGTCAAAAGGAAAAAGTCAAAAAGGGGAACGTTGGCAGTAGGCAGTGGGTATAGTGCTTAGTTCTCAGTTCTGGGTACTTAGTTGGGGATTACAGAGAAGAGTTTTCTTTACTCAGCACTCAGCACTAAGAACTCAGAACTTTCACGTAAGTGAACCAGCAGGCAGTAGGCAATTTTTAAGAATGGTCGATTCCCGATTCCGATACCGACGGCGAATTCCGAAAAGAGAAAATCGGAGATCAAGGGTTGGGTTTCGAGCTACAGTCCGGGTGTTCGGACTCTCATGAATTATTCAGGTTATAAACTGATATCCAAAAGTTGATCGTTTGATCTCATGATAGAGCTGCAGGATATAACATTACGATACGGCAACCGGGAAGTCCTCAACAAGGTTTCTCTCACCATCGAGGATAACAAGATCAAGGCTGTTCTGGGACCCAGCGGGGTAGGGAAAAGTACCATCCTGAAGCTGATTCTTGGCCTGATAAAGCCGAACAGCGGCAGGATACTGATTGACGGTGTCGATATCGCTCCCATGAAAGAAATACAGCTCTACCCTATCCGCCGCAAGATGGGCATTGTCTTTCAGGGAAACGCGCTTTTCGACTCCATGACTATCAGTGAAAATCTGGGTTTTTTCTTGCGGGAAAACCTTACATTGTCGGAAAAAGAAACCGAGCGGAAAGTTCACGAACAGATTGTTTTTGCGGGTCTTGAAGGTTACGAGGACGCGCTGCCGGAAAACCTGAGCGGGGGCATGAAAAAAAGGGTCGCCATCGGCAGGGCGCTGATCTTCAATCCCCGCATGATATTGTTCGACGAGCCAACAGCCGGACTCGATCCTGTCAGTTCAAAAAAAATCCTGAGCCTGATCCGCACCCTGAGACATAAAAACAATCTCGGAGCAGTCATAGTTACCCATATCATCGACGACGTGCTTCAGGTTGCAGACAACGTTGCTGTTCTCTACAAGGGAGAGATCATCTTTGACGACGAAACAGAGAAACTGCATGATTCGACACACCCCTTTATACAGTCAATTCTATCCGACATGATACTTGAACAATAATTTTCAATAACCGCTTGTAATGAAAAACCCGAATACACTGAAGTGGAGCGATCTTAAAACCGGCATTTTTTTTGTCATCGGCCTCGGCTTTGCCGCCTATCTCGGTCTCGTTGTCGGCAAGAATTCGAGTCTCTTCACGGGTGTCACCAAAATACACATGCTCGCTCACAATGTAGGCAGTTTGAAAGAAAACAATTTCGTATCGGTTTCGGGCAAGAAGATCGGAATCGTATCGAAAATGGACTTTATCAACCGCAGCGACTCGCTCTACGTGCTTGTGGAAATGCGTCTGAACGATGAATTCGCAACTATCATCACAAAAGACTCAAAAGCTCGTATTATCTCGCTCGGTATTCTGGGGGACAAGTATGTCGATATTACAACCGGAACCGGAAAACCAATTGAAGAAGGCGATGTTATCGAACTTGACGAAAGCGAAACCGGGCTGGCAAATCTTACATCCGCTGCCGGAGAGGCAATAGGCCAGATCAATACCCTGCTGGCTAACATCAACAACGGCAAGGGGCCTCTGGCCAAACTGCTGGGGTCGGAAGAAATGGCCGGCGACCTGGAAAAAACCATAAACAACCTGAAAACGGCATCGGCAGAACTTACCGTTTTCGCACACGAGCTGCAGCACGGCAGCGGGCTGCTTCCGAAACTCATCACCGACAAGGATTTTGCTTCCGAAACGGAAGATGCGATCACGAGCCTTAAACAGGTAGCGGCAAGAACAGATTCTCTTGTTCAAAAACTCAACAGTGAAGAGGGAACCATTGGGCAACTTCACTCAAATCCCGCACTTTACACAAACCTCAACAAAAGCCTTGCTGATCTGGATTCACTGCTTATCGACCTGAAAGAAAACCCGGAACGCTACATACGCTTTTCAGTGTTTTAATCCTTTCCCGGAGAGAAGAAACATAACGGTTTCAAGCAGTGACGAGGGGAAATCGGTAGGCAGTTGGCAGTTGGCAAGGAGGAAAGTGTTAGGTGTTAGGTGTTAGGTGTTAGGTGTTAGGTAAAAGATAATCGGAGATCGGGGTCGGGATCGGGTTTCGGGGTCGAAAAAGCAGTGACGAGTGACGAGAAACAAGTCAAAATTCAAAAGGAAAAAGTCAAAAAGGGGAACGTTGGCAGTAGGGAAATCAGTAGGCAGTCTGCGGTTGGCAAAAAAATAGTGACGAGTGACAAGTGACCAGTTGGGGGAAAGTGGTGTTGCTATTTAGCAGCTACGGTCCGGGTGTTCGAACCCTCATGAATTATTCAGGTTAGCATGAAGCAACAAAAAAGAATACCGGTTTTTCTGGCCGCCGCCCTGTTGTTCGCCTCAATCCACGCTACTGCAGCGGCTGCAGCCGATCCGGCAAACAGGTTCAAGGCACTTGAAACCCTGGTAGAACAGTCGATTGCGGACAGTGTTTTCCCGTCGGCAAGTATTGCCGTCGTATATCGGGGTGACGTGGTTTTTCACAAAGCCTTCGGCAGGCAGACATACAACAAACGTTCTTCTCCGGTCGATACTTCCACCATGTACGACCTGGCCTCGCTGACCAAACCGGTTGTCACCGCGGGCATCATCATGCAGCTCAGTGAAAGGGATTCACTTGACATCGACGCCCCCGTGTCGCGCTACCTTCCTGAATTCACACGAAACGGCAAAGGAAACGTCACCATAAAAAACCTTCTGCTGCACAATTCCGGGCTCGCTGCTCACAGGTTTTTCATTGCAACCTGCCGTACCTCCGAAGAGGTGATGCAAGCCATATACAACGAGACGCTTATTTCCCCGCCAGGAGAAAAAACAACATACAGTGATTTGGGGTTCATCACCCTTGGCAAGATCATCGAACACCTGACGGGCAAAACACTGGAAGAAAATTTCCACGCCCGTTTCTCACAGCCTCTCGGCATGCACTCAACACGGTTTAATCCACCGGATTCCCTTCTTTCACGGGTAGCACCGACAGAGGAAGATACCCTCTGGACCATCCCGAAACCCAGGCCTCTTGTGCACGACCACAATGCGGCCCTGCTTGGCGGGGCAGCCGGACACGCGGGGCTGTTCTCGACAACCGAAGACCTTGTCATATTTGTAAAAATGCTCATGCAAAAAGGACAATACAAGGGGATTTCCTTCTTTGCGCCGTCCACTCTGGACCGTTTTACCGAAAGGCATCCCGGTTCGCGCGCTCTCGGCTGGGACCTCCGGTCTCTTAATGGCCGCTCGTCATCCGGAACCTACTTTTCGGCAAGCTCCTACGGACATCTTGGTTTTACCGGAACCAGCATCTGGATAGACCCGGTCAAGGACCTTGCCGTCATAACACTCACCAACCGGGTACAACCCTCTTCCGCAAACAATAAAATCCGCAAATTCCGTCCCCGGCTGCATAATACGGTGGTTACATGCCTGGGACTTCATGGTAGTGACGAGTGACAAGAGGGAACCAGTAGGCAGTGGCAAAGGGACCAAGCTATTCATCAACATGATTGCTCACCCCTTCCAGCACCTGCATGCGGAACACGGCAACTTCTTCTGTGTCCGCGTCCTCAATCAGGCGTCTGGTCAGTTTCCTGTAAACCGCACAGGTGTTTTTTTCAATGACAGAAATGTCGCCATATTTTTTTTCAAGCGGCCCCAGACAAAACCCGGAGCAAAATCCCTCTATCTCACAACCTGCACATTCAGGGGAATTCCGAAAGGTTCTGAGAGCGTATTTCCGGTAATTCCGTGAAGATAACAGCTTGTCAGGATGGAGGATGCTGCCGAAATGCCCGGAGGACCCTTTACAGGCAAAAACCTCTCCTGAAGGTTCTATGCTTAATTGACAGCCGGTGGCCGAACAGGTCTTGAAGCCCCGCACTCTATACGGATCCCTGTGGACAAGCTGCTGAAAGATCATATGCCAGTAACCCGTAAGCTGCACCCCCTTTTGTCTTCCATGGAGATAAACTTCCCAAAGCTTGTCGACAATATCTTCGGCGGCATATCTCTCATAAAATTCAGGGTTCAGATCAAGCAGCACCCCTATCTCAAACACATAGTGCCTGAGAGCAAAATCAACAAGCTCAACGCCAAAAACCTCAAACGTCTCACTTGAAAGTACCGCGTTAAAGGCAACGCGGTTATAATGCTTGTTGAGCAGTGACAGGCTGCGCTCGACAAGCTCAGCACTGTTTTTCCCGTTAGTACAGCGCCGCTGCTTACCTGAAGGGGCATCAAAACTCACTATAACCGAAACCTTGTATTTCTTGCAATACTCGGCTATTTCTTCTGTAATCAACGAACCGTTGGTCACTATACTGTATGAAATGTCAAGCCCCTGTCTCTCACCCGATCCGAAATATTCCAGCACAAACTTCATAACTTCCCAGTTTATCAGGGGCTCTCCTCCAAAGAACTGAACCGACAAGGCTGTCCTGCCATTTTTCTTGGCAAGGTCTATGACCTTTTCAAGATAAACGCGGGCATCCTCTGCACGCATGATCCTGTTACTCTCTGAAGCCTGTGCCTCGATGCGCTCATCAGAAACATAAATATTCTCAACAAAACAGTATTCACACCGGAAATTGCAAAGATTGGTCAGTACGAGCTGCACAACTCCCACCTGGGCTCCCCTGTGCAGGTCTTTGCCGACCTTTTCAAGGTGATGTTCAAGTCTCGAGGATTCCCTGAAACCCTGCTCCACCAGAAAACCTTTTTCCTCAAACACCTCCATAAAAGATGCTAAACGCTCTTTGTCATGTGCATTGTTGGTATCGAGTACATCATGAACCGACTGCGGAGTCCGAAAAACATCAAACAAGTGAAGAATGTTTTCGTCAACGACGCACAATCCCCCGTACAAGGAATGATAAAGGGCATAACCGTCATGCCTTGGTACCATTCGCAGGTATTTCGACGCCTGGAGCTTGCGATGCATGTTCATAAGGGATTTTTAAAGGCACCTCTATTAATTTGTTGCGCGCCCTGATTACTTCGTTGGTCGGTGCTCGAAATCCTCATGTACTCTGTGTACACTCCGGTTTCTGGGCTCCGTCCGCCTCGTACTCATGTCACTCACGACAATTTATAGAGGTGCCCTTAATGTCCGGCAAGATAATTAACATCGACATCGGTGGCCTCCACATTCTCTATGAGCTTTTTGGTTATTCCTTTGTACACCTCACATGAGCTCTTTTCGACCGTATCGGCTCTGCGGTATTTCTTCTCAAGCGCCCCCACACAAACACCGGAACAGAAACCTTCTATCTCACACCCGTTGCATTCGGGAGAATTGCGGTACGCCTGCATGGAGTACTGCTTGTATCTTTGCGACGATAAAACGGTTTCCGGTTCAGAGACATGCCCGAGATAACCCGAACAGCACTTGCATATAAACACATGCCCTTCCGGTTCAACGCTTAATTTGCAGCCGGTTGCAGGACAGGTTTTATAACCGGACAGGAGATTAATCGGCTGCCGCCCGGCAATCTGACTGAAAATCTGATACCAGTAGCCAACGACAGGAATCCCCTGCAAACGCCCATACTCGTACGTCAGCCATAATTCTTCGATTACCCTTTTCCTCCGGCTGTTCTCGCTGTAAAACGAAAGATCAAGGTCGAGAATCAACCCGACCATGGCTATGCGGTACTTCCTGGCAACATCTATCAACGCTTTCCCGTCATAGCTGTCAATTGTCTCTTTTGAAATCACTGAATTAAACGTTACCCAATCACCATGTTTTTTCAGGATTTCAAGATTTTCTTTTACATGGTCACTCCCCTTCTCCCTGTGAACAGCCGCATGCCCATGAGGGCCCGGCGCGTCGAAACTTACGGTAACGGTCACGTTATACCTCCTGAACAGCTCGGCCATCTCGTCGGTAATGAGCGATCCGTTTGTCGTTATGCTGTACAATAATTCGATATCTCCCGGACTTTTGTTCCGAAATGTATCGAGCACACGCTTTATCAGCGCCCAGTTCATCAAAGGTTCCCCGCCGAAAAACTCGATGTTGAGCTGACTGCCGCCGTTCCTTTCAAGAATGCCAAGCAGGGTTTCAATCGCCTGCCGCGCAGTGTCAAAACTCATCATCATGTTTTCCGAACGATGCTGCAGCACCGTCCGCTCCTCAGATTCATACATCGCATCAACAAAACAATACCTGCAGTTGAAGTTGCAGGTATTGGCAACCACAAGCTGGAGTACACGGAGCAGGTAGCCTTTTTCAAGCTGCTGTTCACGTCTTGCTGCGTCGCTTCTTACCGGCTCATACTCGTCGCAGTCTTCGGTGACCAAAAAGTCCCGCATCCGCAGGTCATGGATATATGACCAGATAACAGAAGCGTTGTATGCATCAAATCTCTTTATAACCTTGTCGACGGAACAACCGCCGTCAAACGATTCCAGTACCGTTTTTCCTTCGGCATCGACAAGCATGAGATTGCCATAGAGGGAATGATAAACCGCGAAGTCCTTTCTGCGGGGAACCACTTGAAGATATTTCGATACTTTTAGCTTATGCATTCCGTGGTAACATTCTTTATCAATTTGTTGTAGGGCTTGAGGGCACCTCTAAAAACTTATTGCGCGCCCAAATTGCTGCGTTGGTCGGATAGGAGAGGGTTTCTGCGCTCCGTCCGCCTTACACTTTGCTCGCTTGTGACACTTTTTAGAGGTGCCCTTGACAGGGTGTGGGCGGTGTCCCTACCGGCCTTTCGAGCACGCAATATTTATGGGAACCTCCTTTCATGGAAGTTCCCATATCTTTCGAGCCTCCGGAATCGGCCGGCCACTCCCGGAACATCGTTTAACGGCCTGTGGCACCGATCGTCCCGGCAATGTCAACCATCGTGCCCCCGATGGTTCCTCCTATGGTACCGCCTATCGTGCCGCCTGTTACACCCCCGATTGTTCCTCCTATGGTGCCGCCGACAGGAACCGCGCCACCCGCTCTCAATAATTCAGCATCGATTTTTGCCAGCTCCAGATAGAGTTCCTGAATTTGCAGGGCAACATCGATTTTCCGATCGTTCAAAGATTTGATTTTTGCTTCGTTGACTTTCGCCATAGCACCCTCCTGTTGTTCAATGATTATGGTTATGGTGATTACATCCTGTATGGAAATCCACACAGAACAACTTCCGGTGACGCTGCAGAGGAACAGTTGGCCGTGGCTCAATGAAATGCCGCTGCAGGTTATATGTTACTACGGAAAAACAGGGAAAAGCGCCCTGAATCAAGGGCATCTCTATTAATTTGTTGCGCACCCTGATTACTTCGCTGGTCGGTGCTCGAAATCCTCATGTACTCTATGTACACTCCGGTTTCTGCGCTCCGTCCGCCTCGTACTCAAGTCGCTCACGACAATT
>JANQGE010000014.1 GCA_028277485.1 Chlorobium sp. | reverse complement strand
GATGGTACTGCGTAACAGCGGGAGAGTAGGTCGTCGCCGAGTTTTTTTCACTACACCACAACACAAAAGCCCGTCTGAGTGAGAGACGGGCTTTTTGCTTCTCTTTTCGCCCCCGGACCCGGTACTTATTTCCTATATTGCTGATGGAATACGCTGTTTCGATGCAATGTATCTTGAAATGCCTTACACGTGAATGTCCGGCAATAAAGCCGTTATGCAAGACAGCAACCTATTAAGTGAAAACTCTACATGAAGACTGTCATAATCGTAGGTGCAACGACAGGTATCGGTAAAGCGCTTGCGGAATGTTATGCTGAAGATGGTTGGGTAATCGGGGCAGCCGGGAGAAGAAAAGCCTTGCTTGAGGAGTTGCAGGAGACCTTGCCGACTGAGGTTATTATTCAGGAAATGGATGTGGCGGATACCCCAACGGCAAGGCTTCGGTTCGAAAGCCTGGTATCAGCGGCCGGAGGCGTTGATCTGGTTGTTATTACAGCCGGTATAGGATACATCGATCCATCACTCCCATGGGAGAAAGAACGGGAGACCATAGCGGTCAATGTTGAAGGTTTTGCCGCGATTGCGCATGCAGCGTTCAGGATCTTTATGGAGCAGGGGTATGGTCATCTTGCCGGAGTTTCGTCGATCGCGGCTATCAGGGGAGGAGCGTCGCCGGTATATAACGCATCAAAGGCGTTTGTATCCAATTACCTGCAGGGTATTCGTTATCTTGCCGCAAAAAGAGGGCTGCCTGTGTATGTTACCGATATTCAGCCCGGCTTCGTCGATACGGCAATGGCTCAGGGAGACAGGTTGTTTTGGGTGGCCTCCCCGGAAAAAGCGGCACGGCAGATTTTCAAGGCGCTGGAGCGCAGGCGCTCGCATGTCTATATTACCCGACGCTGGAGACTGGTCGGCTGGCTGCTGAAGGTGCTTCCTGAACCGCTTTACCATAAGTTGTGAACAAGCCCTGCCGGCCAGCTTGCTTTTGCTGAACCGGCGCTGTTAGCGTTCCTAATGCTCCTTGAGCCATTCGGCAAGTTTGTCCCTGATTTCGTCGCGAACCCGTCTGAAAACACCGAGTTTTTCCTCCTCCGTTCCCTGTGCTTCTGCCGGATCGTCAAACGGCCAGTAGAAACGGTTTTCCTGGCTGAGAAGCCCGGGCCAGATTCTCGGGCAGGATTGGTGTGCTTTATTGCAAACCACGACTAAATGATGGATGAATTCCTTGCCGAGGTATTTTTCCAGGCCTTTAGGCTGTTGAAGGCTTATATCGATACCTGCTTCACGCATTACCTGAACTGCCATGGGGTGGATTGAATCCCTGGCCTCCATACCGGCGCTGAGGGGTTCGAACCTGTCGCCGGCCATCGCGTGCAAAAATCCCTCTGCCATCTGGCTTCGTGCGGCGTTGCCGGTACAAAGGAAGAGCACTTTTTGTTTTTTTTCCATGATCAGTCCTTTATTTCGGACGAGGCATCTTTGCTGATGCGACGCACCGGTTTGGTATTGCTATAGCAAACAAAGGTAGCTGTTTCCCCGGCTGCGGAGCTTCCCATTTTGCAAAGGTTTTACAATGCGCGTCGAGAAAAACAGATGACGCCGGTCAAATTGTTTTTTGTGCGCCGGATTCATCGTAAATTTACGATAAACTGAACAGTTAAGCAATGCAAAGAACCGTAAAACAGGTACTGTACAGCGGTGATGAGCTGGAAATGGCGAAGTTTGCCAAGGCGCTCGGTCATCCGGTCAGAATAAAAATATTGAAGTTGCTGGAAAGCCAATCATGCTGCTTCACCGGCGAGATGACCGCCATGATTCCCATGGCCCAGTCTACGATTTCCCAGCATCTCAAAGCGCTCCATGAAGCGGGACTTGTTCAGGGAGAGATCAACCCGCCAAGGGTGAAATATTGCATCGACAGGGACAACTGGGAAAAAGCAAAAGAGCGATTCGCAAATTTTTTTGCTGAAAAGGCTGGTCCTTCACCATAAGAATGGTCTTACCGGAATGAATTGAAAGATTTCAATATTTTTTTTGTGATTATTATCGTTTATTTGCGATGAACAATTAATAGAGGTGCCCTAAAAGGAGGATGTCATGAAAAAAAGTATCAAAATTCTTGGTTCAGGCTGTACAACCTGTAAACAGCTTGAATCGGTTGTCCGTGAGGTTGTTGCGGAGTTGGGGATTGAAGCGGCGGTTGAAAAAGTTGAGGATATTCAGCAGATCATGTCCTACAATGTTCTTTCAACTCCGGTACTGGTTGTTGATGAAGCGGTAAAGTGCTCGGGGTATATCCCCTCACGCGAAGAGATTGAGGGGTACCTCTATTAAGGGCACCTCTAAAAACTTATTATGCGCCCAAATTGCTGCGTTAGTCGGTGCTCGAAATCCTCATGTACTCCGTGTACACTCCGGTTTCTCCGCTCCGTCCGCCTTGCACTTTGCTCGCTCATGACACTTTTTAGAGGTGCTGTTAATTTGCTGCGCACCATGATTACTTCGTTGTCCCGACGAGTCGGGACACTCCGGTTTTGAAGTTTATCCCGATAGAATTGGGACTCGCGAGAATTCATAGAGGGTTCCTGATAAGATGCCTGTTAAGACAAGGTGATGACTATGAAACAAAGAGAAAAGGCGCTGAAAGATGGCGGGCAAACAGGGATGTGGTTGAGGTTTGTCATTGCTTCTGCCGCTTTGCTTTTGCTGTATAATAATCTCGGGAAGCTGGCTGAGATGGTGGTTGGCGTGTTGGGATTCAACCGCGAAAATCATTTCGGCGAAGCATTGTATTTTTTCGTCTATGAGGTACCGAAAGTGTTGCTGCTGCTGGTTGCAGTTGTTTTTGTCATGGGGGTTGTGCATACTTTTGTATCGCCTGAAAAGACCAGGAAGATGCTTTCCGGGAAGAGAACCGGGGTTGGCAATGTTATGGCGGCAGGTCTCGGTATTGTAACGCCGTTTTGTTCCTGTTCTGCGGTTCCCCTCTTTATCGGTTTTTTACAGGCCGGCGTTCCACTGGGAGTGACATTTTCATTTCTGATTGCTGCGCCAATGGTTAATGAGGTTGCGCTTGCCCTGCTTTTCGGGATGTTCGGCTGGAAAATCGCCTTGACCTATATGACAATGGGGCTCGGTATTGCCATTACGGCAGGAGTGGTTATCGAAAAACTCGGCATGGAAGGACAGCTCGAAGAGTGGGTCCGGCAATTGCTGAACAGCGACGTTGCCGAAAGCGAAGCAGGGCGGAATATTTCATGGTCCGGGCGTTTCGGGGAAGGTATCGGTCATGTTCGGTCAATTGTCGGAAAAGTTTGGTTTTACATTGTATTGGGTGTAGGAGCGGGTGCCGGTATTCATGGTTATGTCCCCGAAAATTTCATGGCTTCTCTGATGGGGGAAAATGCGTGGTGGTCGGTGCCTGCTGCTGTTCTGCTCGGAGTTCCCATGTATTCGAATGCAGCGGCCATTCTGCCTATTGTTCAGGCATTGTTGGGCAAAGGGGCTGCACTTGGGACTGCAATGGCGTTCATGATGAGTGTGATTGCGCTGTCGGCCCCCGAAATGATCATTTTACGCAAGGTACTGAAACCGCGCTTGATTATTACGTTTGCAGGTGTGGTTGCCGCAGGGATAGTGCTGGTGGGGTATGTGTTTAACCTGGTGCTTTGAAATTGGGGCACCTCTATTTATTTATTCCGCGATTCAATTGCGAGGCGGACAGGGCACGGAAACCCTTCCCGTCCGCTCCACGAAGCAATTGAGCCACGGAATACATAGAGGCATCCTTAAGTGCTGGTTTGAGTGGAGAGTATCATGATTGAAGACGTCGTGGTCGAACCGATGACAGAGGAGTTCATCTTGTGGCGTTGCCTTCATGGCGGACCGCTCGTAACGAAAAAGGAATAAAGCATGCACTCAATACGAAAAGATATGCAAGAACTCCAGGGACAACTCGGGAATGGAGCTATCCAACGGGCCTACAGAGCATTGCTTTCTTACATGATGGAGTTGCGAATACATTTCAAGAACAAGTACCCGGATTCTTCCGTATCTGCCCTATATCAAGGATACATGGATATGACGTATTTTGCCGTTTCCCCACCGTCACTCAAGCAGCGTGACTTGAAGATTGCAATTGTCTTCAACTATGAAGCTTTCCGTTTTGAAGCTTGGCTCTCGGGTAGAAACAGGAGCGTCAATCGGAAATACTGGGAGACGTTCAAGGTCCGAAAATGGCCCGCATACCGCGTTGTCACACCTGCCAAAGGTGTGGATTCGATTGTTGAGTGTGATCTCGCCCAAGGTTTTGACCTCAGTGACTCGGATGCCTTAACAGCAAACATCGAGACAGGTATGAACATGTTCATCAAAGACATCGAAAGGGTTCTTACCTGAAGAACAGGACACGCGATGGGTGTGATTTACAAGGCCGAACAATTTGCTGCACGGGAACGCAAAAAACGCGCCCCGTGAGCTGGGTTTGCCGGAACCGAACATTGAAGAAATCGGTTTTCGCCTCCGTTTTATCGTTTATCTGGAGAAACCACATCGCATACAGACTGGTGCGCAGAAGGTTCGGTCAGGGGTAGAGTCGGGGGCACAAGTCGAGGCACAAGTCGATAAACGTATTTTGCAAGTCTGCGCAGAGCGACCACTCTCGTCAGCCGAGATTGCCGAGGCTCTCGGGCACAAGTCATTGAGCGGGAACGTGCGCAAGGCTCTGCCCGCATTACGGAATACCGGATTGCTGGAATACACCATTCCCGACAAACCCAAAAGTCGCCTGCAGAAGTATCGGTTGACTGAAAAAGGGAAAAAAGCGCTGGAGGATGGGGTATGAGTTGCGAACGTCCCCCATTTTAGCCTTCACAACAGTTTCCAGCTATCATGGGCTCTTTTTCACTCTAAGTTGGCTCCGCCTGAGCGACTTATCAACTTGATCAGTTCAAGTAAACAACATCAACCTTCCCGTCAGTCAGGTTTGAGTTTGCATTACCCTAAGACTTCTCTGACACAATCACCTCGAGGTGTTTAATTAAAGCAGGTAGGTCATCCTGAATAATAGTCCAGAGAATATCGAAGTTGATCGCATCATAGCCATGAATCAACCTGTTGCGAAGATCAGCTATATCACGCCAGGGAATCTTATTATGACTGTCTTGAAAAGATTTTGGAATTCTTGCAGCGGCCTCTCCAATAACCTCCATCAACCTGACAAGCGCAAGATTCAGCATTCTATCTGTTTCAAGATCATGGAGAGAGCGCTCTCTAACCATATCGACCGCCTCACGAGCATGGTCAAGCATATGATGTACCCGAACCATTGGATCATGCCGCGACATACAAATCCTCCGCCTCTTCCAGAACTTCTTCCCGGAAATAGGGGCTCAAATCTTTTGCAGTGTTCATATCCACCTTTCTGCCAAAAATCTCCGCCAACTCTCGCTGCATGGTATAAAAAGCAAGCCCTGGAACATGATCGGGTTCGAATTCAACAAGGATGTCAATATCGCTGTCGGAAGCAAAATCCTCCCGCAGAACTGATCCGAAAAGTGCCAAGCGCCGAATATGATGTCGGCGGCAGAACTCGGCGATAACATCTTTTAAAATGTCAATCTTTATATTCATTCTCCCAATCTCATGACTCAGTATAAACTGCTTTTTGCTGATTGATCCTGATTAGTGAACTTCTTGAAATGTAAAAAAATTGCCACAAATCGAGCGAAACCAGAAATCTAACCGGTACAGTCATGGGAAGGGTAACCAAAAGACATCGAGCCAAAGAATTTCTTGACATTCACCATTATATCAACGTGCACAATAAGAAATTGGCCAAACCATTCGTCTGGGTAAAAAGCGCTGAGTCGATTATAGCATCGGTGCAACGAGCAAAAGAAAGTCTTAAAAATAATGTAAGGAATTAACCGGACGGGACACTAGCACTCTGTCGGACTTTGAGCGTAAAGCGACAAAATCATCAAGACATGGGACCGCCGCCGCCACCACATTGTTGCGCACTAGGGCCGGAATCACAAACCCCAAATACATTACTTGACCCGCTGGGAACACAGGTTCCGAATACCTCGGACTCATGACACAGCGGGATTACGGCAGGCTCCTGCCAGCTCAGGCTGCCATTATCAGGACATTCGGGACATTCTTGCTGCGTGTTCATGGGGGGTGAATTTTGTTGTGCAGGCGTTGCCGCCGTGGAGTTTCTGACCGTCATCCGCGTTATCGATCGTTCGTCGGAAAGTCCCGGCAGGTTGATGTTTTTAATTTAATATGCCGTAAAGTAAGGATTTTATGACTCTTATCGGCACAATAAAAGAC
>JANQGE010000122.1 GCA_028277485.1 Chlorobium sp. | reverse complement strand
CACTGCGCGCCAGCGCCCCGCCGTCGGTATCGGAATCGGGAAGCGGGAATCGATCTTTTCTCTAATGCCAACTGCGAACTTCTTGTCTTGTCACTTGTTACTCGTCACTTGTCACTATTTTGCCTACTGCCAACTTTCCCCTTTTTGACTTTTTCCTTTTGAATTTCGACTTTTCTTTGTCGCCTTGCCTACTGATTCCGAGCACCGCTCAACGATGCAATTGAAGCGCGGAATAAATAGAGGTACCCTGAAATAAAATATCAATATTTAGTAGTTTTTTAAATATTTCATATAACCCAAGCCCTTTCACATGGCATCACCTGAAGACATACAAGAAGTGGTCAACACAGGCCGGAAAATCATCCTCCAGGAAGCATCTTCACTTGCCCGTATTGCCGAACTGCTTGACCACAATTTCTATAAAGCCGTAGAGCTTCTCAGCCAATGCAGGGGAAAAGTCATTATATCCGGCATGGGGAAATCCGGCATTGTTGGTCAGAAAATAGCTGCAACTCTTGCTTCGACAGGCACTACAGCACTTTTCATGCACCCTGCCGAAGCCGCACACGGCGACCTTGGTGTTGTTTCGAAAGATGATGTCGTCATTTGCCTTTCCAAAAGCGGCATGACCGAAGAGCTGAACTTCATCCTGCCCGCACTGAGAAGAATCGGTGTTTCAATCATGGCTTTTACCGGCAACAAACGGTCATACCTCGCCGAGAAAGCCGACATCGTTCTTGATGTGAGTGTAGAACAGGAAGCCTGTCCCTTCGACCTTGCGCCGACAACATCGACAACCGCAATGCTCGCTATGGGTGACGCGCTGGCAATCTGCCTGATGCAGGAAAAGCAGTTCACGCACCAGGACTTTGCCATCACCCATCCCAAAGGCTCTCTCGGCAAGCGGCTTACCATGAAAGTTTCCGATATTATGGTCACATCAGATGCCCTTCCCATGGTCGCAGAAACAGCTCCGCTCACCGACCTCATTCTTGAAATGACATCAAAACGTTTCGGGGTGAGCGGCATCGTCGACGTCGCGGGCAGGCTTTCAGGAATATTTACCGACGGCGACCTGCGCAGACTCATTCAAAGCGGAAGAAACTTCTTTTCGTTACAGGCAAAGGATGTCATGACGAAAGAGCCAAAAACAGTCCCTGCAGATACCCTGGCGGAAAAGTGCCTCAAGATTCTTGAAACCCACAGAATAACCCAGTTGCTTGTCTGCGACAAAGAAAACCGCCCCGTAGGACTTATCCATATCCATGACCTCATCACCCTGGGACTATGAGCAGTGACGAGTGACGAGAGGGGATCAGCAGGCAGTCTTCAGTTGGCGGTTGGCAAAAGAATGGTGACGAGTAACGAGTGACGAGGGAAGGGCGTGAGGTGGAAGATAAATAATCGGAGATCGGGGTCGGTATCGGGGTCGAAAGGGGGTCAGTAGGCAGTTGGCAAAGGAAGTGACAAGTCAAAATTCAAAATTCAAAAAGGGGGAAGTTGGTAGTAGACAGGACAACACGGAAAAGAAAAGATCGATTACCGATTACCGAATCCCGATTACCGATACCGATAGCGACGGCAGGGCACTGGCGCGCAGTGACGAGTAACGAGAAACAAGTGACAAGTGCTTTAAACTAACTTGTCACTCGTCACTTGTTACTTTTGGAAACCGGGGTCGCAAGGGGATCAGTAGGCAGTCTTCAGCTGGCAGTTGGCAAAGGAAAAACCAGTTCTCGGTTGGTAAAATGATAATTGTTTGTGACCGGCAATAATACAATAGGTCCTATAGGTCGTATGGGACCTATAGGACCTATATAATTAACCCAGGCTAAAAAGAGGATCGTCTAATCTTGACAGATCAGGCCTTCCCCAATGCTGCGAGCATCGTTTCACCAATATCTGCCGGATTCTCGACCACCTTGATACCGGCCTTTTCCATTGCCTTGATTTTTTCTTCAGCGGTGCCTTTGCCCCCGGACACAATCGCGCCCGCGTGCCCCATTCGCCTTCCCGGAGGTGCGGTACGCCCGGCGATAAAGCCGACAACCGGCTTCTTAAAATGTTTTTTGATGTATTCCGCTGCTTCTTCTTCAGCACTGCCGCCGATCTCACCGATCATGACAAGCCCCTCTGTCTCATCATCTTTGGCAAAAAGCTTTATGGCGTCGATAAAACGCGTGCCGATGATCGGGTCGCCGCCGATACCGATGCATGTTGACTGCCCCAGCCCGACCCTCGTAAGTTGATGCACGGCTTCATAGGTCAGTGTTCCGCTTCGTGACACGACGCCGATCGAGCCTTTCTTATGGATGAAACCCGGCATGATACCCACCTTTGCTTCATCCGGCGTTATTACTCCGGGGCAGTTTGGCCCGACAAGCACGGCACCTTTTTCCTGTACATAGTTGTAGGCTTTCATCATGTCGTTGACCGGAATTCCTTCGGTAATACAGATGATTACCTTCAAACCTGCGGCGGCGGCTTCCATGATTGCGTCAGCAGCAAAAGGAGCGGGGACAAAAATAACCGAGGCGTTTGCACCGGCATCATCCACAGCCTCCTTTACGGTATTGTACACCGGAACCGGACGTGAGAAAGCATCACGGTCATTTCCCGTATACTGCAACCCGCCTTTTCCTGGGGTTACACCGGCAACAACATTCGTCCCGTACTCAAGAATCTGCGACGTGTGGAAAGTCCCTTCACCACCTGTAATACCCTGAACCACAAGTCGAGTATCCTTATCGACTAATACACTCATACTGTTTCCTTTTCTGCGTTGGTATAAACAAGATTGTTGATTTGTTTCGATAGCTAACCGTCCTGCGCTCTCTGAACTGTTCTTGCCACTCCGAGAAGTTTGCCCTCATCAAAGAAATTACCGATAAGCTGAAGGCCTACCGGCAGTCCGGAACCGTCAAAACCAGCAGGAACGCTGAGCGCCGGCATTCCGGCTATACTTGCAGGCACTGTAAACACGTCGGCAAGGTACATCTCCAGGGGGTTATCCATTTTGTCCCCAATTCCGAAAGGCGGAAACGGCGATGTCGGACCGGCTATAACGTCAACCTCTTTCAGTGCTTCTTTATACCTGTTCAGAAAAACCCTTCTGACCTGCTGGGCTTTTTTGTAATAGGTATCGTAATACCCGGCAGAAAGCACATAGGTGCCGAGCATGATCCTGCGCTTCACCTCGCTGCCGAACCCTTCGGTCCTCGATTTCACGTACATTCGTTCAAGGTTTTCCACGTCCGGTGAACGGTAGCCGTACCTCGCACCGTCAAAACGAGCAAGGTTGGACGATGCTTCTGCGGTTGTCAAGATGTAGTAAGCAGCAATCGCATAATCGCTTTCAGGCAGTGTGATTTCCACAAGCCCCGCGCCGGCTTCCCGCAATTCCTCAAGGCGGGCTTTGACTGCCGAGGAAACTCCTTTATCGAGACTTTCAGGAAAATACTCTTTCGGAATACCGATTTTCAATCCATTTGCCGAGACCCCACCCATCTCAGCGGCATAATCAGGCACAGCGTGATGTGACGATGTTGTATCGGCTGCATCTTTTCCTGCGATTACTCCCAATACAAGTGCAGCATCGTCGCAATTCTTCGAAAGCACACCTATCTGATCAAATGAAGAACCGAACGCAACAAGACCGTAACGGGAAATTCTTCCATACGTGGGCTTCAAACCTACTACATTGCAGAAACCCGCCGGCTGTCTGACGGAACCGCCGGTATCGGAGCCGAGCGCTGCCATCGCAAGGTCTCCCGCAACAGCAGCTGCGGAACCACCCGAGCTGCCGCCGGGAACTTTGGACTTGTCATAGGGGTTGGGGACCGGTCCGAAAGCGGAATTCTCGTTTGAACTGCCCATGGCAAACTCATCCATATTGACCTTGCCCAGAAAAACCGCGTCCTCGGCAAGAAGCCGCTCAACGGCAGTAGCATTGTAAACCGCGGTATAATTGGACAGAATCTTGGAAGCACAGCTAAGCGGGGCACCTTTGATAGAAATATTATCCTTGATAGCCATGGGAAGCCCGAAAAGCTTGCCAGGCTCCCGGCCTGCTGCAAGCTTTCTGTCAAGCTCTCTTGCACGCTCAAGCGCCTGCTCGTTAAAAACCGTTATATAGACATTCCTGTCATGACTATCCCTGATTCGCTTCAGATACTCCCGAACAACAGCTTCACAGTTTGTTTCATGTTCGAGAAGTCTTTTGCGCAGGTTCTGATACGAGGAAAATTGCACTGCTTTTTTCAATGAATTTATTGTAACCCTGGACAGGTAAACAGCCGCTCCGAGCTTACCGCCGGGGCAACGTTTGGCTTGTATAATAACAAATAACTGCATATAATTCAATTTCATGTATTTTGATTCCTGCAAGTGTGCAACAGTGCTATCATGACGACACAGCAAGAGGACAATGATGGAACGGGCGCTTAATGCCTCGAAGGCCAACTATGGATTTTTCTGCTGCATTTACATCCCGCTGGTTCAAGTCCGCAGCTGATCCCGAGGACGAAAAAATCCGGCACGACCTGCAAGCCGCCTGTGAACTCCCCGAACATGTTGCAATTATCATGGACGGCAACGGCAGGTGGGCAAGGCAAAAAGGCAAGACCCGCATCGAGGGACATGTTGCCGGTGTGGATGCGGTTCGGGATGTGGTTGAAGCTTGTGCTCAGCTCGGGATACAGTATCTCACCTTGTTTACTTTTTCAACGGAAAACTGGAAAAGGCCTGAAAAAGAGATTTCTTCACTGATGCAGCTTCTGATTAAGGTACTGCAAAAAGAAGCCCGGGAGCTCTGTCGTAACAATGTGCAGCTTCATGTCATCGGCAATATCTCACAACTTCCCGAAAATGTCCGCAAAACTCTCAACGAAACAATAGAGCTTACAAAAAACAATACAGGACTTGCATTGAGCATTGCTCTGAGTTACAGCGGGAAATGGGACATTTTGCAGGCATGCCGGACAATTTGCCGCGAAGTAGCCGGAGGGCGTCTTTCACTCGATGAGATCGACGAACACCTTATAGAATCTTGTCTCTCGACCAGGGGAATGCCCGATCCGGAACTGCTCATACGAACAAGCGGGGAATTTCGTATAAGCAATTTTCTTCTATGGCAAAGTGCCTATTCCGAAATATATTTTACCAACACTTATTGGCCCGACTTCCGCCGAAGCCAGCTCTATGATGCAATAAGGGACTTTCAGAAACGGGAACGTCGTTTCGGCCTGACGAGCGAGCAACTAAAAGACAAGAAGGCCTTACAAAGCAGGCTATAACAACGATGTGCAATTCCATGAAACAACCACACTCATTACGGTACCCTCTTTACACATTTTTACTGTTTCTTTTCGCGGTTACATTCCTCGCTTGCCCTGCAGCTGCAGAAACAGCCGCCCCTCAGAAAAAAGCTGTCTCTTACACCATCTCCAACATATCCTTCAGCGGCCTGCAAACCATCAGTGAAAGTGAACTGCTGAAAAGCCTTACGCTCCAAAAAGGAAGCACCATAACCTTGCCGGGACCTGAAATCCCTCAGGCTATCGAATATCTCTGGAAACAGAAAAAGTTCAGCGATATAAAGGTCGAGCAGAGCATATCCGGGGAACTGATTGATCTTCGCTTCGTCGTCAGTGAACTTCCATTGCTTGACAGCGTTGCTTTCGAAGGCAATGACAAGTTGAAAGACAAAGAGCTTAAAAACATAGCCTCGCTGTATACTGACAGGCACGTCAATCAACAGAGCCTCCTGACCGCAGCGAGAAACATTAAAAACGCTTATGAGGAAAAAGGCTACCTGCGTGCCGAAATCAACTATTCGCTGAAACAGCTCCAGAACAACAAAGTCGCGGTTGTCTTCTCGATTGATGAAAAATCCAAGGTTGTCATTGAGAAAATCCGGTTTCATGGCAACAAAGCCTATAAAGACGGGAAACTCCGGGATGTCTTTAAAGAAACCAGCCAGAATGCGTGGTGGAAAAAAATCTTCGGTGAACCTAAACTCGATACCGAGAAATATGGAGAAGACAAAAAACTGCTTGTCGATTTTTACCGGGAAAAAGGCTACCGCGACATTAAAATCGTCAGGGATTCCATCTCCTACACGAAAGACCGGAAAGGCCTGAACATTGACATTTTTCTTGAAGAGGGCGCCCTCTATTATCTCAGAAATATCACCTGGAGCGGCAACACCCGAGACTTTGCAACGACAGAGATTCTACACGATGTTTTCGGCATTAAAAAAGGCGACATCTACAACGCAAAAAAAATTCAGGAAAAGTTGAACTTTTCCAAAGACAACCGCGATGTAGCGTCGCTTTACCTTGACCGGGGTTATCTTTCTTTCCGTGCATCCTTGCAGGAACAGGTTGTTCTTCCGGATTCGGTTGATCTGAGCATTTCCCTCCACGAAGGAGAACAGTTCAGGCTTGGAAAAATCAACATCAAGGGAAACACGAAAACCAAGGATCATGTTATCCGCCGTGAGTTACGTACCATTCCGGGAGACATGTTCAGCCGAAAAAATGTCGTCAGAAGCATCAGGGAAATTGCCATGCTCAACTATTTTGACCCTGAATCTACCAGACCCGACATTCAGCCGGACGAAGCAAGCAGAACCGTTGACATCACCTATAACGTCACCGAAAAACAAACCGACACCTTCAACGCATCAGTAGGCTACAGCGGAAACATCGGTTTCACCGGAGCCGTAGGCGTAACTTTTAATAACTTTTCCTTGCAGGACCTCTTCAATGGAGAGGCTTGGGACCCTCTGCCGCACGGTGACGGCCAGAAACTCTCCTTCCAGTGGCAGTTCGGCAGCGAGGATTACCGCACACTCTCACTTTCCTTTACAGAGCCCTGGGCATTCGGCACACCGACATCAGTAGGCTTTTCGGTATACAGAACACAGAGGAACTACACCGATGATGGCGACGACGACAACTTGCTGAAGCAGACCGGGTTATCACTCAGCGTCGGCAGGCGCCTGACTTGGCCGGACGACTATTTCTCGATTAACTGGAAACTGAAGTACCTGCACAGTGAAGGCGAACTGCTCAGCTTTGTCGACTCGGAAAACCAGCCGGACAAAGCTGATGAGATTTCCATCACACAAACCATCACCAGAAACAGCATCGATAACCCCATTTATCCCCGCAGAGGAAGCAAGAACTGGATATCAGCCCAGCTTGCCGGAGGACCGCTGCCGGGAAGCGTCGATTTCTACAAGTTCATCGGGAGCTCGAGCTGGTACGTTCCGTTAGGCTGGGACTTCGTGTTGAACCTTTCCACTCAGCACGGCTATCTCGACACGTTCAGCGAAGACGACTACATTCCCTACACTGATTCTTTCTACATGGGCGGCAGCGGGCTCTCGTCACTATCCACCGTTCCGTTGCGCGGCTATGACGACCGCGCCCTGGGCTTGCTCAATAACGATACCGACCTTTATACAGGACGAGTGTATTCAAAGTTCACTACCGAACTTCGTTACCCGATCACACTCTCACCGACGACAAGCATCTATGCGCTTGCCTTTTTCGAGGCCGGTAACCTGTGGGGTTCGGTGGACGACATCGACTACAGCGACCTGAAAAAATCCGCCGGGCTTGGTTTGAGGCTTTACCTGCCAATCATCGGGCTTGTCGGATTTGATTACGGCTATGGGTTCGACCCGGTTGCAAGCGACCCTGACAAAGACAATCAGGGTTGGAAGTTTATTTTCAGCTTCGGTCAGTTCGCTCAATAGTCATGTGGTGTGCACTGCGTGATTATGAACTGCCTTTGAGACGGGTAATCTCGTCACGCAGACGTGCTGCCTCTTCATAGTCTTCGCGCTTAATCGCGTCTTCCAGCATTTTCTGCATATCATTGAGCGACGACTCTGCTTTACCGGTGATCTCTTTCGAAGCCTCTTGTCCAGCCTCGGATTCAGTCACTCCCGCTTCCTCCTGGTGCTCTTCCTTGATTCCAGCCTCATTCATAATCTCTTCGGACACAAATATCGGCGCTCCGAAACGCACCGCAATCGCGATAGCATCACTGGGCCTCGCATCGATCTCATGGATCTCGCCATTCATTTCGCAGATAACTTTCGCATAGAAGGTTTCATTATGAAGCTCATCTATGAAAACCTCTTTCACATTCAGACTGAATGTATCGGCAATTGTTTTAAACAGATCATGTGTAAACGGCCGGGGAGGCTTTATGTTTTCAAGCTTCAACGCAATAGCCTGAGCCTCGAACCCGCCGATAATGATAGGAAGTTTCCTTTTGCCCTCCACTTCATAAAGAATAAGCGCATATGCTCCATTGGTATGCGGGCTGGTTGACAGCCCAAGTATGTCAACCTGAAGTTTATCCATCTGATAGTACGTATACGTTTTTTCTGTTTCCTGCTAACTTTCGGTCACGATCACCGGTTTACCGTCGGTCAGAATCGGCATAGAAACATTCAACCACATGCCTGTTCGGCCCCGAGACCCGACCCCGATACCAGACTGCCCTTGCGCATTGTTTTTATCGCTAATACAAGCCAAAATCAATTAACAATATAACCGCACAAATCATTTCACACACCAAGGCATCTCATGAGAAAGCTGAAAGATTCCATTTTAGGGCACCTAATCCGAATAATCGAAACCCCTCCATCGGTAATCGGGATTCGGTATCGATCTTTTCTTTTCCTAACACCTCCCCCCCTTGCCAACTGCTTACTGGATACTGCCTACTGATTTCCCCTTGTCACTCGTCACTCGTCACCTGGACTTGCAACAAAAAAAAGGACACCCTAAGAAGCCATACTGATTGATTGATGATAGCGTTGCATAAACGCAGATGGAGTTGTGTATCCCAGCGTTGAATGCAACCGTTTCCTATTGTAAAAAACCTCGATGTAGGCAAACAGACTTTGTCGCAGCTCTTGCTGATTCCGATACCGCTTTCCGTACAACCATTCCGTTTTCAACGTCTTGAAAAATGTTTCCGTGACAGCGTTATCATAGCAGTTTCCCTTGCCACTCATGCTTTGTACCATCTGGTACTTTTTCAGTCGTTTTCTGAACGCTTTGCTTGCATATTGCACGCCCCGATCCGAGTGCAGAATTACTCCCGGCGATGGCTGACGATGCAGAAACGCCATGTCCAGGGCAACCATAACGGTGCTGTCCGCTGTCAATCGCCTGCTGAGCGAGTAACCGATGATCTCCCGGTTGAACAGATCCAGAATCACGGTCAGGTAGTGCCACCCGCTGTCCGTTCGCAGATAGGTGATATCACTGCTCCAGACTTCATTAGGCACATCGACACAAAAATCTTGTCCCAGAAGATCCGCTGCAATCGGCTCATGGTGATTTGCATCCGTTGTCACCTTGAACTTTCTTGCTGTTCTGGCTCGAATGCCCAGAAATCGCATCAGCCTTGCTACTCGGGGGCGGCTGCACCGGTAGCCCCTGTGCCGTAGCACCTCGACAATTCGGGGACTGCCATACGTTTCATGATGCTCCTGATGAATGGATTTGATCTCTTCCATCAGTTTCCGGTTTTCGGTGCTTCGACGACTTTCTCTTCGCTGTGTCCATCCATAATAGCCGCTGACAGAGACGTGCAAGACTCGACACATTGTCCTGACAGCAAAGATATGTTTGTGCTCCTGAATGAACCGGTATTTCACCGAGGGTTCCTGGAGAACACAGCCAAGGCCTTTTTTAGAATATCACGTTCCTCTTTGACAGACTGGAGTTCTCGCTCAAGCTTTCGACGCTCTTCGGCTTCAGGATCCTTGAGATGGCCGCTGCCTGGAAACGAAGCTTGCTTTTGTGCCTTATACTCGCTTTTCCAGCGATACAGCAGTTCAGGACGGATGCCAAGCTCTTCGGCTATTTCCACGACGCTCTTGTCGCTTCGTAATGCCAGTTCGACAGCATCAATTTTGAACTCCTTGCTAAAACGCCGACGGGTCTGTTTTTCTTCCATACCTTCATACCTCCTTTTGATGAAAGGTATGACTTCTTACCCTGTCCGTGAAAATGTAGCAAGTTCAATACACGGTGTGCAGACGGCACGAATAGAAGACTGAGTAATAACTCTTGAGGAAGAGAGGGGGATAGTTTTTTCAACTTTATTTCGTGAGGACTTGCAAATCTTT
>JANQGE010000066.1 GCA_028277485.1 Chlorobium sp. | reverse complement strand
TCGAACACTTTCTTACTTTGATCTTGCAGAACGAATGACGAACCGGTTACTGTTCGATGTTTACCGGAATAGGTGTTCGAAATCGCCGGAACCACCACCATTAGAATGATCGCTGCTCGGTGTCGATAAGAAAATGTTTGTCGTCGGCTTGCGGGTAGTCGGTCGTGTAGTGCAGGCCCCTGGATTCTCTGCGCATAATAGCGCCGTCTATAATGAGGTTGGCCGTCTTGATAATGTTGCGGAGTTCCAGGATCTGGGTTGTAATCTTTGTTTTCTTGTAGTATTCCTCGGTTTCCTCCTTGAGGAACTCGATTCTCCGTTTTGCCCGCTGCAGCCTGAGATCGCTGCGCACAATCCCGACATAGTCGTTCATGACCTGCTGGGCCTCTTTCTTGTTATGTGAAACAAGGATCCACTCTTCCGGATTAACCGTGCCGCTGTCATCCCAGTCGGGGAAAGATGTGTCATTTCGAAGTGTCTGAACGGTTTCTCTAACGTCGGTATAGGCGCGGTGGGCAAAAACAAGTGCCTCAAGGAGGGAGTTGCTTGCCAGTCTGTTTGCTCCGTGAACTCCTGTGCAGCAGGTTTCTCCGCACGCATAGAGGCGGTTGATGCTCGTTCGTCCAAGTGAATCTGTTTTAATTCCCCCGCAGGAGTAGTGCGCGGCGGGCACGACCGGGATCATCTCTTGCGTCATGTCAATTCCGAACTGGAGGCAGGTTTCGTAAATGTTGGGAAAGTGCTCGATGGTTTTCCGGGAGTCGAGGTGGGTCACGTCGAGGAATACGCATTCGTCTCCGGTTTTTTTCATTTCGGAATCAATTGCGCGTGCTACAATATCCCGTGGGGCCAGATTTTCGCGTTTATCGTATTTATGCATAAACTCCTGGCCGTTCTTTAGTTTCAAGACTCCGCCGAAACCGCGTACTGCCTCGGAAATAAGGAATGATTTTGCCTTCGGGTGATAGAGCGATGTGGGATGGAACTGAATGAACTCCATGTTCGCGATGGTTGCCCCGGCACGATAGGCCATTGCAATACCGTCTCCCGTTGCAATGGACGGGTTTGTTGTGTGCAGGTATACCTGCCCGAGCCCTCCCGATGCAACCATGGTGATCTTTGCAAGGATTTTTTTCAGCTTTCTGTTTTTTGAATCGAGCGCGTAAGCACCATAACAGGTGATGTCATTTGTTTTGATGCGAAGATGGTGCTCTGTCAGCAGCTCGATGGCAAGGTGGTGCTCAAGCAATGTGATGTTTGGGTGGCTGTTGACCCTCTCGAGAAGTGCATGTTCAACCTCCTGGCCGGTAAGGTCTTTTGCGTGCACAATTCTTTTTCTGGAATGTCCTCCCTCACGTCCGAGGTCAAGGTGATCGCCATTGGTTTTCGTGAACTCCACGCCCAGCTCGATCAGTTTTCTGATATGCTGCGGACCTTCCCTGACCATGATGGAAACCATTTCGCGGTTGCACAGCCCAGCACCGGCCCCGAGTGTATCCTCTATATGGAGTTCAGGGCTGTCATTTTCGTCGATAGTGGCGGCAATGCCTCCCTGAGCCCAGTTGGTGTTGGATGCACGGCTTTCTTTTTTCGTGATAATGGTTACTTTTGCACGATCGGCGGTGTGCAGTGCAAAATATAGTCCTCCAATGCCGCTGCCGATAACCAGTACATCGGTTTTGATTTCTTCTTTCATATATGATTATGAGGATTTGTTACGATGAATATTCCTTGAGGTTGTTGCGCATTTTTGCTGAAACGTATTCCAGGATGAACACAAGAAGCAGCCCTGCTGCCATCAGAAACAGGGCGGACGTAAGCAGGGGGTCTGCTCCTGTTGTCTGCAGGTAGGTATCAGGCGTGATGTTTGCTGAAAAAAGCAATGCTTTTCCCCCGCCCGGCACTGTGGTTGTCACGGGCGCTTTCCATGGCCATACTTTGGTCAGCGAACCAATCATGATGCCGGCAAGAAACATCATTGTCGGGTCATGGTAGCGCTGCAGAAGCTTTGAAAGAATTCTAACAAATCCAAGCAGTCCGGTAATACAGCCTGCGCAAAAAATGACGATAACCGGAAGGTTGAGCTCTTTAATGGAGCCAAGGATAAAAGAGTACTTTCCAAGCAGCAGCAGGATGAAGCTCCCCGATATCCCCGGAAGTATCATCGCGCAAATAGCCAATGCGCCTGATAGGAAGATGAACCATTCCGCTTCAGGAGTTGCGACAGGACTGAGGCTCGTGATCAGAAATGCGCTTACGGCTCCTGCCAGGCCGGCAGTGTACACCGAAATGGAGTGTGATGCTATTCTTCTTGCGATGGTAACCGCCGAGGCAGCAATCAGGCCGAAGAAAAATGCCAGAACCAGAAGCGTATGGTGTTCCAGAAGAAACATGATGGTTCCGGAGAGAGTGACAATACTGAAAAGGATCCCCACAAGGAGGCTGAGGAGAAAGCTGCCGTTGATTGTTTCCCAGAAAGAACGAAATTCAAGCCGGGAAAGTTTTTTCAGTGCATGGCTGTTTATGGACTTCAGCGAGGTTATGAGGGTTTCGTAGATGCCTGTGATAAACGCGATGGTCCCTCCGGATACGCCGGGAATAACATCGGCAGCTCCCATGAGGATGCCTTTGAAAGTAACCGGGAGGTAGTGTACAATTCTTGCAAGCATTGCGTTCGATATGTCTGGGTTCAGGTCGGGCTTCCATTTTTTTTCCTGAGGTATTTCAGGGAGTTGGCAATGATGATAATGATGCCTGCCAGAATAATGTAATGTACAAAATCAACCAGATCAGGGAACAGGGCTGCCAGAAAATAACCTATTGATGTAAAGCAGAGAACCCAGACTATCGAGCCGGATACGCTGTAAAAGAGAAAAACCGGATAAGGCATCTTTGCAACGCCGGCAAGCGTTGCCGCGAAGCTCCTGACTACAGGAACGAAACGAGCAAGGAAAACCGCTTTCGAGCCGTGCTTTTCATAGAATCGCTCTGTTTTTTCCAGATGCTCCTTGCGGAAAAAGAGCGTTTCCTTTTTTCTCAGGAAAGCCCGTTGAAGCTGTGTCCCGATGAAGTAGCCGGTTGAATCACCCATAATGGCCCCGGATGAGAGCGTTGCGATCACCAGAGGGAGTTCAAGCTGACCGGACGCGGCAATAAGCCCGGCGGTGATCAGCAAAGAGTCTCCCGGCAGAAAAAAACCTGCGAAAAGGCCTGTTTCGGCAAAGACAATTGCAAAAAGCAGGGCATAGCCACCCCAGATGACAAGTTCGTCAAGTGTCTGAATGTGTTGCATAACAATAAACCGCCATTGTGGCGGTGCAGGTTTTGTGTGAAGTATGGGTGTCAGGGAAGAAATACCGCACAAGCGATAACGGTTGTCCAGAGTCCGTTTTCACCCTCGGCGGATTGTGTGATATTAAAGGAATTGATAATTTTACCGCTCATCTTGTAGATGCCTTCCCGCTCGTCCCAGTCCTTGTTTGGATCAAACTCAATGCCGAGTGTGGTTGCCAGCATTGTTGCAGCCAGATCTTCCGCGTATTCGCCCGACTGCTCCGCGGTTTGACCGTAAGGATGGTGTTCCGACAGGTAACCGTAAAGGGATTCGTCCGCAGGCAGCGCAACGCCGATAGATGAAGCAATGAGGCGGCCATGTTCATTTGTGGAGTTTCTTGCCATGACGGCAAAGGTAATTGCCCCGGGGGAGAGCAGCTTCAGCCCTTCTTCAGCGTTTAACCGTTTGCATTTTGGGGGAAATATGCTTGAGACAGTAACCAGATTGCATTTTTCAATTTTCGCATCTCTCAGAGAGAGTTCAAACGAGGAGAGATATTCTTTGTGCCTTCCTACACCTTTGGTGAAAAATACTTTTTCAGGTACAAATGACAACTCAGCATTCTCCGGATTGAGTTATGGGTATCGCTTTAGCCTGAATAATTCATGAAAGTTCAAACACCCGACCCCGATTGTTCTTCTTTCGGGGTTCGCCGTCGCTATCGGGAATCGATCTTTTCTTTTTCCTGACTCCTTTTTTTACCTCATATTGCCTACCGACTGCCAACTGATTCCCTTTCGACCCCGAA
>JANQGE010000041.1 GCA_028277485.1 Chlorobium sp. | reverse complement strand
GGTCGGTGCTCGAAATCCTCATGTACTCTGTGTACACTCCGGTTTCTGTGCTCCGTCCGCCTCGTACTCATGTCGCTCACGACAATTTATAGAGGTGCCCTTAATCATCCATTACACATGCGATTACAGGGTACCTCTATTTATTCTATTCCGCGATTCAATTGCATCGTCGAGCCGACAGAAAGGGGGGCGCCGTCAAGCCATGACAGCAACTCAGCAATTCAGCAATTGCATCACCTCTCCCGCCAGATAAAACGACCCGGTAATCAGGATCAGGTCATCCTTCCCTGCAATTCCGTGGACAACATCAAGCGCTTCACGGGCTGTTGCGGCAACTGTCACCCGAAACCCCTCATCCCTGCACAAATCACCAAGCTCAGCAGAAGACATCCCCTTTTCAGACGACAGATTCACTGTAATAACGGTATTCGTCAGCTTTTTCAGGCGGCGCACCATTTCCCTTGCATCCTTGTCGCGGACAAGTCCCAGTACCGCATAGACTTTGCAGTAAGTATCCTGAATGCTACGAAGAACTTCCACGCTTTTTTCAATTCCTTCCGGGTTGTGTGAAACATCGAGCAACAGATCGGGATGTCGGCGCAAACGTTCCAGCCTCGCCCTGTAACCGGATTTTTTTATTGATAACAGCCCTTGTCTGATCGCACTTTGTTCTATACCTGCATCACACGCGGCCATAACAGCAAGAGAAAGGTTCAATGCATGAAAATCTCCCGTCACCGGGGCGTCGAGATTCAGCATGTCGAACCCCGGTGCTTTCAGAGAAAAGCCGAGCTTCCCGATTGCTGTTGTATGCACAACGCACTCCGCAACATCCTGCAGCACCGTTACTTCCGCACCGACAGCATCGGCACGATCAAGAAGCGGCTTGAGAGCCGCCGGGTCCTTTACGGCTGTATACACTCGGGAGCCTTTTTTGATGATTGCGGCTTTTTCAACGGCGATCTCCCCGATTGTGTCACCAAGCCAGTTTGTGTGATCTCTTCCTATGTTCGGTATAATGACATAATCGGAGTCAACCACATTCGTAGCGTCCAGCCGGCCTCCCATACCTGTTTCAACAACCGATACATCCACCATCATGTCGCTGAAATACATAAATGCAATTGCGGTTGTTGCCTCAAAAAATGTGGCTTTACCATCAATAATCTCATCTTCGAGTGCCTTGCAGTAAGCAGCAACCCGCGACTCGGGAATCATCTTACCATCAACGCGAATGCGTTCCATGAAAGACACAAGATGGGGAGAGGTATACAAACCCGTCTTGTGGCCCGCAGCATCGAATATAGCAGCCAATGCACAAGCAACGGTTCCCTTTCCGTTTGTACCTGCAATGTGAAAAACTTTTCCCAGCCTTTTCTGCGGATCGCCGACAGCATGCAGCAATTGAAGCACCCTTTCCAAGCCGGGTTTCATACCGAACCTGCGAAGAGGAAAAAGAAAATCGATAGCTTCCTGATAATTCACTCGCCTTTACTAATAGGTTCTCCGAATTAAACTCAATGGGTTCGAATGGCATGCAGTGATTCTCTGACAAGATCCTCGACCTGAGGCTCCTTGAGAGCTGCAAACGATTCGTTAACCGCCTTTTGTGCGGCAGATTGTGAAAAGCCGAGAGTTACCAGAGCGTTTACCGCATCAGCCCGAACAGAACTGTCTGATACACGGGAGGATGGTTTGGTTCCGCCCGGCGGCTGAAGCCTAAGTATCCTGTCCCGCAGCTCAAGAACAATTCTTGCAGCGGTTTTTTTCCCTACGCCGGATATTTCAAACAGCCTTTCCGGCACATTCGACACTATCGCCTCCTGTATTTCCTGCACCTGTAAACCGGAAAGAATAGCAAGAGCAAGTTTCGGCCCGACTCCCGAAATCGAGAGCAGCAGCCTGAAAAGTTGACGCTCCCCCTCATCAAGAAAACCGTACAGCTGCAGCAGATCCTCTTTGACATGAAGGTGTGCCAGGATCCGCACCCATGACCCGGGCTCGGGAAGTTGATGATAGGTGGCTGAAGAAATGAGCAGATGATACCCCACGCCGGAAACGTCAATAACGGCGTCATCCGGAGAAGCTTCCATCAGCTCACCGCGCAAATATGCAAACATGACAGTACATCTAACCTACATTGAGCGATTGTCCAAGCATCGCGTAACAAACACGTGACGCCCCCAGCTATGCTGTGGCAGTGACAAGAGAATTCGGAGATCGGTAATCGGGACTCGGTAATCGGAAATCGATCTTTTCTTTTCCTTGTCGCCTTGCCAACTGCCTACTGGTTTTCCCCTTGTCACTTGTTACTCGTCACTTGTCACTATTCTTTTGCCGACTGCCTACTGACCCACGGCTCGTCGCTGCTCCTGAATGCTTGGACAACCGCCCAAGTCGCAGGGACCGGATGATTTTGTAAAAAATGTATAGAGAGGCGCCTATAGCAGGAGAATCAAAACGCAAAAAAGGGGACGAATAAACTACTCTGCCTTCATATAGCCGTTCAGCAGCCTCGATAGCTGGGACTTTCTCCGTGACACCTTATTGGGATGAATGTAACGCTTAACCCCCAGCCTGTCAAGTTTCTGGATAGCTGATCGGTATGCGGCCTCCACTTCCCCTTTGTCAGCATTGGTGTCAATTAATTTCTGAACGTTTTTCAAAAGCACCTTCAGCTCCTTCTTCCTGGCTCTGTTTCTTTCATTGCGTCGCGCAGACTGACGAAGCCTTTTTTCAGCTGATTTGTGTAGCGGCATAAAACGTAACTCTTATAAAACTAATGTTGTGGTCCCGGAGCATATCGAATAGAAAGATCCTGCGGAATTCCTTCGAGTCTCTCCAAACCGATTTCCCAATCAAAAGGCTCTAAGTATATAAAACTTTTCTTTTATTACAAAAAACAATTTCCTCTTTCCTGTTATAAGAGTATATAGTGACGAGGGGAAAACCAGTAGGCAAAATTTTAAGACTGGTCGATACCGATTCCGATACCGACAGCGAATCCCGAAAGAGACGAGAAACAAGTCAAAATTCAAAAGGAAAAAGTCAAAAAGGGGAAAGTTGGCAGTTGGCAAAGGGAGTGATGGGTAAGGGTAGAAAAAAAGTTAGGGAAAAGAGAAAATCGATTACCGATAGCGACGGCGAACCCCGAAAAAAGAAAACCCGGTGGTTGTGTAATTGTAGTAAATCAACATTTTTATCTGTTACTTTAGGGCACCTTTAGTTCAGCAGAATTTGAAATGACAATAACAGGGCACCCGATAGAGGTGCCCGACAGATTAGCACCGGAATCCCTATGAGCTTGATGATCAGTGTATCCGGTATTCGGGGCATCGTTGGAGAAAGCCTTACACCCAAGGTTCTTACAGCCTTCGCTCAGGCTTTTGCAACATGGATACGCTTACAGAGCAATCCGGAAAAAGAAACAGGAGAAGACGCCGGGCCGAAAATCGTTATCGGAAGAGATACCCGTCCAACCGGCAGAGCCATTGCCGACCTTGTCGGCAGCACAATGGCCCTTTGCGGATGCAAGGTTGTCGATCTCGGTATTGCTGCAACACCAACCGTGGAAATCGCCACCGTCGCCGAACAGGCTGACGGCGGCATCATCATCACCGCATCGCATAACCCTGTTGAATGGAACGCCCTGAAACTCCTCGGCAAGCAGGGCGAGTTCCTGAATGAAACCGAGGTTCAACAACTGCTCAGCATTTTCAGGAATGAAAAATTCACGCTTGCCGACTGGGCACATGTCGGATCGACGGAAAAGAACCGTCATCATGACAATACGCATATTGAACGGATCCTTTCGCTCACCTGTATCGACCCCGGAAGAATTGCCGCTCAACATTTCAGGGTACTGGTTGATGCGGTTGAAGGTGCCGGCTCATCGATTGTTCCTGAATTATGCAGGAAACTGGGAGTTGAGCAGGTCGAAACCATATACTGTAACGGCACCGGCATATTCCCGAGAAACCCGGAACCCCTTCCCGAGCACATGACTGCAACGGTTGAAACCCTGAAACAAAAGCAGTGCGATTTAGCGATAGTTGTCGACCCTGATGCCGACCGGCTGGCGCTGATATGTGAGGACGGCTCCTTGTTTGGCGAAGAGTATTCGCTGGTTGCCTGCGCCGACTTTTACCTGCGGCACAAACAGGGACCCGTTGTGAACAACCTCTCAAGCAGCAGGGCGCTCGAAGATATCGCCGAAAAACACGGACAGCCGTGCTACAGTGCAAAAGTCGGCGAAGCAAACGTGATCGACGTCATGAAACGGCAGGGGGCGGTTATCGGCGGTGAAGGAAATGGAGGAATCATTCTTCCCGAACTGCATTACGGACGGGATGCGCTTGCCGGTATCGCCCTTATACTCCAGGCATTCACAGACTGGCGGGAAGAGGCTGCAGAAAACAGCACCCTTTCACGTTTCAGAAAACATTTTCCGGATTATTTTATGGCGAAACAAAAAGTTCGTCTCACAGGAAAACCGGAAAGTCTTGACCGCATATTCTCGGCGATTGCTGCAGCTTACCCGGAAGCGGCAATAAACACAGAAGATGGCATGAAGCTGGATTTTCCCAATGAGTGGATACATGTCAGACCATCAAATACAGAGCCCGTTCTCAGAATATACACCGAGGCCAAAAGCAGGCAACGCGCGGAAAGCCTTGCGGAAACATTCCGGAAAGAGATTGCATCAAGGGTCGGTACGCTGTAACGACAAAAATCAGTATGCAGTTACCAATTGGCAAAGAGAGAATCCATGCAATAATCTCGTCTACCATCTTTTTCGACCTTTTACTTTTGAATTTTGACTTTCCTTTGTCACCGGTCACTTACTACACAATGCTTGGACAATCGCTCGACCCAAAGGTTCGAGAGCAAAGGACCTGATGTATGAGTAACGGGGGGAAAACAGCAAGAGGTTTCGAGCAGCAGAAAGACGACCTGCTTTTGCCGGGCCGGAAAGGCTCGACAGACCGCTATATCATTTCACGGCTTCTGGCATATGTCAAGCCTTATAAAAGGCTGCTCTTTTCGGCAATAGCCATAACGCTCACCGGCTCGGTCCTCGGACCGCTCAGACCTTACATCACGAAACTCGCTATCGATGACTATGTCGCACAGGGAAACATCAACGGACTTGCACTGATAAGCCTCGTGCTGTTGGGGATCATACTTTTAGACGGCCTTAAACAGTATGCTGCGACCTATCTCACACAGCTTCTCGGGCAAAAAGCAGTCCTTAACCTGAGAATGGATATTTTCCGCCACCTGCAGAAACTTTCCATAAAGTTTTATGACCGGAACCCGGCCGGCCGGCTCATTACCAGGGCTACCAATGATGTTGAAGCTCTCAACGAGATGCTCTCCAGCGGCGTGGTAACGATCATCGGCGACATCATGCAGCTTCTGTTTATAGTCATCCTCATGTTCCTGATAGACTGGGAACTGACACTTGTCGTTCTGAGTATTCTCCCCTTGATGGTCTATGCCACACTCACCTTTAAAAACAAGGTCCGCAAGGCTTTTCAGGATGTAAGAGGGCACCTTGCAAGGCTTAACTCTTTTTTTCAGGAACATATCTCGGGAATAAGCATCGTCCAGCTTTTTGACCGGGGCAACACCGAATACAAAAAGCATGTCGCCATCAACAGGGAGTACCGGGACGCCAACATCAAAACGGTGTTTTACTTCTCGGTTTACTACCCGCTTATTGAACTGCTCAGCTCGGTCGCCGCAGGGCTTGTCATCTGGTACAGCGGCGTGCGCATGTTCAAGGGAGATATTACGCTCGGCATAGTCATCTCGTTCGTACAATATATCTGGCTTTTTTTCCGTCCTCTCCAGCACCTGTCGGACAGGTTCAATATTCTCCAGACCGCTCTTGCAAGCTCTGACCGAATCTTCAGGCTCCTTGAAGAGAAGGATACCGTTGAGGAACCCGAAAACCCGAAAACCATCGAATCTTTCCGGGATGAAATTGCTTTCAACAACGTCTGGTTTGCCTACAACAGCAACAACTGGATACTCAAAGACATTTCCCTCAGGGTAAAACACGGGGAAAAAGTAGCTATTGTAGGCGCGACCGGAAGCGGTAAAACAACCATCATCAATGTCCTTTCAAAACTGTACGGTCACCGGAAAGGCTCCATCACAATTGACGGAGTCGAACTGTCCAGGATACCTGAACAGTCACTGCGAAAGGTTGTCGGTGTTGTCATGCAGGATGTATTTCTCTTTTCCGGAACGATCAGGGAAAACCTCTCATTCGGCAGACCTGGAGTATCTGATAAAGAAATCCGGAACGCCGCGAGAATCGTCGGTGCCGACCGTTTCATTGAAAAACTGCCCGGCAGCTACGAATATCGTGTCAATGAAAACGGATCAGGGCTTTCGGCAGGGCAGAAACAGCTTGTTGCTTTTGTACGCGCGCTTCTCTACAACCCCGAGATACTCGTTCTCGATGAAGCAACCAGCTCGGTTGATACTGAAACAGAACAGCTCATCGAAGCGGCAACAGCTCAGCTCATGAAAAACCGCACATCCATTATCATTGCCCACCGTCTCTCAACCGTGCAGCACGCAGACAGGATTATTGTCATGCATAAAGGGACTATCAAGGAAAGCGGTTCCCATCAGCAGCTCCTTGCAAAAAAGGGCCTGTACTACAAGCTTTATCTCCTTCAGCATCCCGAGAAAATGCACCTGCATACGGGGTAAAAGCAGTAGGCAAAAGAATAGTGACAAGTAACAAGTGACGAGTGACAAGGGGGAGGTGTTAGGTGGAAGAGAGAAAATCGGGAACCCCTAAAAACCGTAGCGAGCAGTTTGAGGGCAAGGCGAACGAAGCGCAGGAACCGGAATGTACATATAAGTACCTGAGGATTCCGAGCATCGTTCAACACAGCAATCAAGCTGCACAGTAAGTTTTTAGGGGTTCCTTAGAGGCTGCTGTCACGGAGCACCTGCACAGGCTCAAGCTTTGCGGCCCTTATAGAAGGAATGGTTGCAGCGATGGCGCTTATCATGACCGTTATGAAAATGACAAAGAAAAAGTACAGTGGATTCCACGACATGCTAAAGCTGCTTTTGGTTAGCGGGCCGTGGGAAGCTTCCGCAGGGATACTGGCAAGAAAGCTGATCGAGCCTGTCGCAAGGATTCCTCCGGCCAGAGCTCCGGCAAAGCCGACCAGAAAACCTTCAAGAATAAACATACCGACAAGTGCTCCGGCCGGAAAGCCGCAAGATTTCATAATCGCTATATCACGGCTTTTCTCAAAAACTGTCGTTACCAGAATATTTGCCACACCGAAACCGGAAACAACCCCCACAAAAGCAACCAGCGAAAACACGATATATCCGATGCGGTTGAACAAAGCAAGCACACTTGCATTTTCCTCCTGCCACGTTGCACAGACATAACCCGTAACCCGTTCCAGTTCCCTCGTAAGAGGCACATTGGCTAAAGGATCCCTGACCTTGAGTCCTATTCCGGTAACCTTGTCCGCAGGCAGCCTCTCAAGAATCTGGCCGAATTTGAGCGACACAAAAACATTGTTGTCAACAGCACTGACACCCGAAAAAAAAACTCCGGCAACCTTGCACTGACGGGCCGGGCCTGAAGTCGGCACCACAGTAACCTCATCATGCAACTCGAGTCCCAGATCCGCAGCAACAGTTTTGCCTACAAGAAGAGCGTTGGGAGTCTTCTCAAAAAAAGCAAGGTCTCCCACGGTCAACCTGTCCCCGACTCTGCTGATAGCGTTTTCCTGCTCTATCATAACTCCTCTCATGAGCACCGGCTGGCTGACGTTGCCTTTAATCACAATCACCCTGGATTCCACATAGGGCGATACTGCAACAACCTCTTCCGCATAGCTTCTTGAGCCGAGAATATTCACGATTTGTCGATAATTACGCACCTCGTCACGATCCTCTTTTTGTATATTTTCATCGACAAAAGCGTAGCGGGAGTTCCCGGGGTCGCTCAAAAGATTGACCGGCAGGGGGTCGACGGGCTCCCCCTTGATTGTTATATGCGGCGCTACGTCTACAATCGTTTCAACAAAAGAGTCCAGAAGCCCCCGGGTCAGTGAGATCGTTGTAATCAGCACCATGGTGCTGACGGCAACGCCGATAATGGTGGTCAAGGTCTGCCTCTTGCGGCCGAACAGGTGCCGCAGCGCGATGGTAAACAGGGTTCTGAACATACGATGAAGAATCAGCAGAGAACGTTTATTGCAATATATTGTTAAATTCCAAGTTATGGGCACCTCTATTTATTGTCATGAGCGGTTCAAGTGCAAAGCGAACGGAGCGCAGAAACCCCTTTCTATCCGCTCAACAATGCAATTGAATCGCGGAATAAATAAATAGAGGTGCCCTTATATATTTACATACAGATGTCTTCAGGAAACAGCATGAACGAAACAAAAACCATAACCATAGACCGCAAGCAGAGTCATGTCGAGACCTGTCTGAAAAGAAATGTCAGCTTCGACAGCAAAACCACCGGTTTCGAACGATATGAATTCACGCATAACGCCACCCCTGAGATAAATTACAGCGAAATAGACCTGTCGGCAAGCATCTTCGGTTATCGGATCTCGTACCCTTTCATGATATCGTCCATGACCGGCGGTTACGATAAAGCCGAACTCTTGAACCGCAAATTTGCTCAAATCGCAGAAAAGCTCAACATCCCTCTCGGGGTGGGGAGCATGCGTCAGGCGCTTGAAAATTCATCATACAGAAAAAGTTTCAGCGTTGTGCGTCAAGCCGCTCCCTCTGTTCCGATTCTGGCAAACATCGGTGCTCCTGAGGTCGCAAAAGGCCTCACGGATGAAGAGATCAACACCTTGATCGATATGGTTCATGCCAACGGGCTGATCGTTCATCTCAACCCGGCCCAAGAGCTTTTTCAACCTGAAGGAAATACCGACTTCAAAAACTTTCTTACCGAGCTGCAAAAGCTTACAGAAGCCGTAAGCGTCCCGGTTATCGCTAAAGAAGTCGGCTGCGGTATTTCGCCCGAGACCGCCCGCGCCCTTGTAGACGCGGGAGTTCAAATCATCGATGTTGCCGGAGCCGGTGGACTCAGTTGGCAAAAAGTTGAAGAAGAGCGGTACATTCAGCAATTCCAGCATGAAAACCGTTTCAGTCCTTCGGCACTCAAGGAACTTCTCAACTGGGGTATCCCGACCGCCCAATGCCTTGTCGGGATCGCCTTGCTTAAAGCGGAAAACCCGCATTACCGTCATGTCGGGCTGATAGCATCAGGGGGCATCTCGAACGGAATAGATATAGCAAAAGCTATCGCTCTCGGTGCGGAAATCGGGGCATCTGCAGGCCTTATGCTCAAAGCACTCCATGATTGCCGGCTTGAAGAAACCATTCTTACCTGGATGAACGACCTCAAGGCAGTGATGTTCCTTACAGGAGCAAAGAATATAAAACAGTTGCAACAAGCCTGCATTTCATTAAAATAGTTCCGTAATGAATATCAGTGTAACCCAGCAACAGGTAGAACACAAATACCGGCAGTATCACAAACGCATCAACGATGCTCTCGGTAACTGCTTCACAAAAAGCACCCCGGAAACCCTGTATACACCGGCCCGATATATCCTGGAAGGCAAGGGGAAAAGAATCCGTCCGTTCCTCACTCTCCTTGCTGCCGAAGCCGTATGCGGATCCTCCACAAACGCCATGAACATGGCGCTCGCAATTGAAATTCTGCATAATTTCACACTGGTGCACGACGACATCATGGACCACGCCGACCTCCGTCACGGCAGGCCGACTGTACATCTTAAATGGGATGCCAATGCCGCTATCTTGTCTGGTGACATGATGATGGCGTTTGCTTACGAGTGCGCTCTGCAGACAAAAACCTCACGACATGACGAACTTGTTCACATTCTCAATGATGCGAACATCACGATATGCGAAGGGCAGGCACTTGACATGGAACTTGAACAGCGCAAACATGCCACTATCTCTGATTATCTGGACATGATCTCCAAAAAAACCGGACGGCTCATATCAGCCTCCCTTGAAGCAGGAGGCATTGTCAGCGACGCAGCCCCCGAACAACTTGAAAAACTGGTGACTTTCGGTGCAAAAATCGGACGTGCTTTCCAGGTACAGGACGACTACCTCGACATTATGGCTGAAGACGGCAAATCAGGGAAAGTAGCCGGCGGAGATGTCATCAATGGAAAAAAAACCTACCTGCTGCTTCGGTCTCTTGAGCTGACAGATGGAAAAGAACAGGATATTCTGCAATCCGTTATCGACAACAAGGGCATTTCACCTGACCGGGTACCTGAAATCAGGGCAATTTATGAACAATGCGGTGTTCTCGATGAAGCCCAACAGATTATCAACCGCGACACGGAAAAAGCTCTTTCCGCTGTTGACACCCTACCCTTCAAGGAAGGCAGGGAACACCTGAAAGGGTTTGCCCTCAAACTCATGAAGCGTGATTTTTAGAGGCTCCGCTGATGATTCTTCACAAAAAACCGTACTCCTGGTTCTATCACAGATTCCGGGAGTGGGACCGGCAAGAATAAACACGATCCGGCAGCATTTTGATTGCTTTTCCGACATGTTTCATGCCGGGACAGCCGATATTGCCGGCATTCCCGGCATCGGGCAGAGGCTTGCTCAAACAATAGCCGAATTTCTGCAAAACCCCCGCAACGTTGACCATGCAAGAAAATCGGCCGAGCACCAGCTTTCCCTCCTCGACCGTTACGGCGCAAAACTCATCACCATCGACGAGCCTTCATACCCACCGCTTCTCAAGCAGATCTACGATCCTCCGCCCTACCTGTTTGTACGCGGCGACATACAAGCGGCACATGCACCGTGTCTCTCGGTAGTCGGGACAAGACAGGCCACACAGTACGGCAAAAAAGCCGTCGAACATATTTGCGGTGGTCTGGTATCCGGAGGATTCACCATCGTCAGCGGCCTTGCCTACGGCATCGATATGGCAGCTCACAGGACAGCTCTGGATAACAGCGGTAAAACCATAGCTTTTCTGGCGGGAGGGGTGGACAACCCTTATACGGATCCGGCGGGGAAAATCTGGCCCCGCATCATTGAAAATGGCGCAATACTATCCGAAGAATGGTTTGAAAGCAAAATATCCCCCGCCAAATTTCCAAAACGAAATCGCCTGATATCAGGCATCTCCAAAGGGACCCTGATCGTGGAATCAAACAAAAAAGGCGGCTCCCTCATCACCGCATCCTACGCCCTCGACCAGAACCGGGAAGTGTTTGCCGTGCCGGGAAGTATTTTTTCCCATACTTCCGGCGGCACAAACGCCTTGATCGAGAAAGGTCATGCAAAACTTGCGGCAACGGCTGAAGACATTATTGCGGAACTCTGCCCGGCACCCTCGGGATTACACAGGATACAGCCTGCCGGCGGGGAGGAACCCGCCATAACCCCGGAGGAAAAAAATGTGCTCGACCGAATGAGCGACATACCGATGCACATAGATACGCTGGCCGAACAAACAGTAATAGACCCATCGCTTCTGCTTGTTCATCTTTTTGAGCTGGAACTGAAAAACCTGGTAGAACAGCAGCCTGGACAAATGTTTCGCAGGCTATGAATTTACGATCGCAGCGCAGGCTCACAAAACCTCCCCTTTGCCTGCCTACTGCTTCACTTACGTGAAAGTTCGTAGTTCTGAGCAATGAGTGCTGAGAGAGAAAATCGGGGTTCGCCGTCGCTATCGGTATCGGGAATCGATCTTCTTTTTTCCTTGGCCCCCCTGCCAACTGCCTACTGATCTCGAGCACCGCCAACGAACAGGGCGCACAACAAATTAATAAAGGTGCCTTTAACAGAGGTGCCCTGAAAAACGCCGTTTAAAATTCCCTGCACGTGTTTTCGGGTCATTTGACGTCATACAGACACGTGCATGTCACCCAATCATTCCAGCCCGTTACAGTTCAACGGGCGGTATAGTTTTTTATATGGGAATTATTACCTTTGATAAACCGTGACACAGAGCTATTACACGGTATTAAATTCAACCAAAACGAGAGATTCAACCATGAAAACGACGTACAGAAATCCAGCGTTTACAACACTGTCTCGCAGTACGATCATTACCGTTATTCTTAGCCTGCTTGTCATGGTGCCAAGTGTGACCGCAGCTTCGGGAACCCAGAAAACCGGAGTTATCGACGTTGCCAAGATTCTTGATCAGATGCCCGAAAAACAAAAGGCTGAAAACATACTGAAAGCAACAGGCACCCAGTGGGAAAAAGGCCTCGACAAGCTTAAACAGGAATTTCAGACTATGGCGACAAGTTATGAAAAACAGAAAAGCTCCCTTTCAAAAGCCGCAAAGGAACAGAAGGAAAAAGAGCTTAACCTGAAGTACCAGAACCTCCAGAAGTATCAGATGGAGAAATTCGGTCCCGGCGGCGCTCTTGACAAAAAAAAGGCTGAGCTTTTCGCGCCTATCCGTCAGAAAATTCTCAACGCCGTCACGGCTGTTGCAACAAAAGAAGGTTTTTCGGTAATTATCGACAAACAAGCCATGGTATACGGGGACAAATCTGCGGACATAACGTTCAAGGTTATCAATCAACTTAAATAACGGGCACCTTTAGGACATCTCTATCGTCATGAGCGGTTCAAGTCCCGTTCTATCCGCTCGACGAAGCAATTGAACTCGCGGAATAAACAGGGGTATCCAAAAGTCGGGGCGTGAAGATTGCCGGCGCCCGCTGCCGAACGAAGTAATCAGGACGCGCAACACAATCAATAAAGGCATCCTAACATCGCAAAAATCTCTCTTGTCGCGCATTATCGTTCGCATTCTTGTGTGCTGCTGCTTCATGGCATGCTGTATCGGCTGTGCAGGGCCTCAATCGGGCAAGCACCCTGCCGATACCAGTTTCCTTGGTGAAGAACAGCCGGCTCAGGAAAGCTGGACCACCAACATGAGAATATTCAAGGAGGACAAGATACATGCCGTGGTAGCCGCCGGCCATTTTGCAGAGTACAGAAAAAATAATATAATCACCCGTCATCTTGACAAAGGACTAACGGTTACCTTTTTTGACAGCAACGGAAACCTTTCTTCCACGCTCACTGCAGAAAGAGGAACTGTTTACAACAATAATGACATGGAAGCTTTTGACAATGTTGTCATAACTTCCGGTGACTCAACCATAATCAAGACCGATTACATAAAAAGGTTCGAAAAAGAGAAAAAGCTCCGGTCGGACAAGTACGTCACCATTAAAACACGGAACGAAACCATCAGGGGATATGGATTCGAGAGCGATGAATCCCTGAAGAACTACACGGTTTTCAACGCGAGCGGCGAGGCCGACATACAGCAGCAAAAGTGACGAGTAACGGTGACAAGTCAAAAAGGAATAAAACCGGATATTTGGCAATTCCCGGCTCTTGCCCGTTGAGAACCGTCAACTGATTCTGGTTTGGCATCGCTTGAAACAATAATGAACAATAATACCGGTTAAACGTTTTCCATCTCGATGAGACTACATCTGTTGAAATCCAAAATCCACAACGCGGTTGTAACCAGCGGGGACCTTGAATACGAAGGCAGCATTACCATAGACAGTGAACTGCTTGAGCTTGCAGGCATGGCTCCCAATGAAAAAGTTCTCTGCGCCAATAACAACAACGGTGCACGTTTTGAAACGTACATCATCGAAGGTAAACCCGGCTCAAGGGAAATCCAGCTGAATGGTGCTGCCGCCAGATGCGCCCTGCCGGGCGACGAGATAATTATTATGGCCTTTGCGGATTTTGAAGTTGAAGAGGCACAATCTTTCAAACCCATGATCCTCATTGTCGACAAGCACAATAACCCCAAACGCCGGCACCTGGTTGGTGAAGAGGAAAAGCCGTTGTAATAGGCTATGCCGTCGTTAGCGATCATTATCATGGCAGCCGGAAAAGGCACCAGAATGAAGTCAGACTTGGCAAAGGTGCTGCACAAGGCAAACGGACGTCCTGTCATTGAGTATGTCCTTGAAAAATCAGGCGCTCTTGACCCGGAAAAAATCGTATTGATTGTTGGTCACCAGGCAAACAAGGTTAAGGCCGTCACGGAAAAATATCCGGTTGAATGGGCTCTTCAGGAACCTCAGCTCGGTACAGGCCATGCCGTCATGCAGGCTGAGCAGCATCTTCGCTCATTTCAGGGAGATATCCTCATTCTTTCCGGAGACGCCCCTCTTGTAAACATTTCGACGCTTAGACAGCTCATTGACAGCCACTACCTGGAAAACGCAGCAGCAACAGTGCTTACCGCAGACCTGCATGACCCGTCCGGATACGGCAGAATTATACGCCACGGTGACAGCAACAGCATCTCGAAGATCGTCGAACATAAAGATGCATCACCTGAGGAACTGACGGTACGGGAGATCAATTCCGGCGTTTATGTTTTCAGGGCGAACACCCTTTTCAGCTCGCTGAAAAAGATTACAAACAACAATGCCCAGCAGGAATATTACCTTACCGACGTTTTTTCCATATGCTTCGGCAACGGAGAGAGAGTCTGTGCATTCAAGACAGCGAACGCCGATGAAATCAAGGGGATTAATACTATAGCGCAGCTCAGGGAAGCAGAAAAGCTGCTCTCGACTCAGCTAAAAGACACCTCGAAACACAACCTCACCCACAAATAGCACTCACTTTCTGCTTCGCCTGGTTTTTTTACCGGAGCTTTCTGCAGCCATTTTTTTTCTGGTTTGAGCTGCGAGCTCATCGGGAGAACGGCTCTCTATCGCCTCCTCTGCCGCATCAAGTTCTCTGGACTTCATAGAGTAGAACTCGATAAGGTTTCCGTCAGGGTCCATAACGAAAAAAGCTCTTCCTTCCCTGCGCTGAGCCGGCCTTGTAACCAGATGAACCCCCTGTTTTTCCAGGTAATCGATGGCGTTATCCACCTCTGAATCAGTTGGAAGCCTGAAACCGAAATGATCAACCCGAATATCACGAGCCTCGGGAACACCCGGGGTTTCAGCTTTAACGAGAACAATCATATCCGAGTTAACCCTCAGATAGGAGATGTTGGCACCTGCACGATACTCAACTTTCAGCCCAAGAATTCCAACGTAGAAATCTTCAGCAACCCTCACGTCATTAACTCTGAGGGTAATCTGGTTAATCCCTGTCAGCTTCATTTTCTTCATCATCTTGAGCTTTAGCTGAGCCCCCCTGATCTTCTATGGTATAATCATACTTGTTCTGAAGGAACTGGTTGATTGCTCGCTGAGCTGTTTTTTGACGACTTTCAAATTCAAGACTGATTGCAACCTGTTCAGGGAAAACCTTGTCCGACTCTGATTCACTGACCGGGTTGCGAATCATCTCCTTGTATGGAAGCAATTTCTCTTCAAGCTCGGCACGCTCCTCTTCATGAATCTCTTTTGCTCTTTTTGATATCGCCACCACCGTCTCATAAAGGTTTTCGTGCCTGGCTCTCAGTTCGTTCAGATCAACAGGTTTAACAGACATAAGCATATTGTGTTTATATTCATTTTTTTGAAAGAAATTCAGTAATCACCGCTGTTACTTCATCAACAGCCCGTTGCAAATCGTCGTTCACCACCTCCCGGTCGAACTCATGCGCCAATGACAATTCAAATTCAGCTCTCTCCAATCGTTCTTTAAGCGTTCTGTCATCCTCGCTGTTTCTGTTCTGAAGTCTTTTTTTCAGTTCCTTGAGACTGGGGGGCTTGAGAAAAATCAACAGGGAACGGTCCGGGAAAATCTTCTTGAGGTTCAACGCCCCCCTGACGTCCAGATCGAACAGCATATTTCTTCCCGCGTTGACAGCCTCCTCCGTTTTATCCAGCAACGTCCCGTAAAAATTATCGAAGAAGTGCTCGTATTCAATAAACCCTCCTTTCCTGATTTTTTCCTCGAACGCCTTCTTTTTCAGATAGTGGTAATTCGTGCCGTCAACTTCCCCCTCCCGTTTTGGACGGGTTGTTGCGGAGACTGAAAACTCGAGATTATCAAAACGCTCCAGCACCAGCTTTGCAACGGTTGATTTCCCGGTGCCCGAAGGGGCAGAAAACACTATCAATTTACCAGGTTTTCCTTTCATGCCTCTCTTTTAACAGTGACAAGAGACAAGTAACCAGTGACGAGTGACAAGTTAGGAAGTACTCTTGCCTACTGCCACAACTGCTTCACTTACGTGAAAGTTCGTAGTGCTGAGTGCTGAGAGAGAAAATCGGGGTTCGCCGTCGGTATCGGAATCGGTATCGACCATTCTTAAATTTTTGCCAACTAATTCCCCCTCATCACTCGTCACTGGTTACTCGTCACTACTCTTCCGACAGTCTGCTATTCAATATTCTGAAGCTGCTCACGGATCTTTTCCAACTCCTCCTTGACAAGCACAATTTTCTGGGAAATATCAGCATTCTGGGATTTTGAGGCAATGGTGTTGGCTTCCCGGAGCTGTTCCTGCAGCAAAAAATTGAGCTTTCTTCCCGAGCCGCCCTCACTGCTCACCAGCTCATCGATGAAGAACTTGTTATGGCTCGCAAAACGAATACACTCCTCGGTAATATCCAGTTTATCAGACATCAGGACAAGTTCCATCTCGAGACGATCACTGCTGTACGCGATATCATTTCCGGCAACCCCTGCTATCCTCTCCGCCAGACGCTGGCGAACAGCATCCACATTGTCACGTGACAATACCTGCACCTCCTCCAGTGCGGTGTTTATCGATGCAATTCTCTGTCTGAAGTCTTTGGCAAGTTCCTCTCCCTCCTGAATCCGCATTTTCTTCATCCCCTCGATTGCCTGCTGAAGCACTTCTCTGATAAAAGGCCAGATTTCATCCGTCTTTTCAAGAAGCCTGTTATCGGAGTCAAATATTTCTGAAAAACGTAAGAGATGGTCGAGGTGTAAAGGGGCTTCAATACCGGCTTCCGTTCGGACAACATCAAGCAATTCCCTGAAAGCCCTTGTTTTTTCCCTGTTGACAGTGATAGGTATCTGCACCTCCTCATCAAGTTTCACCTGGATAAGTGCGGATACCTTGCCTCTCTGCAAACAAGACCTGATCAGTTCCCGGGCATCAAGTTCATATGAAGAAAACTGGCGGGGCAGCTTCACACTTATTTCGGCAAACCTGTTATTTACCGAACGAACTTCCGCAACAACATGCATTCCGTTTTCCACACCTTCTGCACTACCAAAGCCGGTCATGCTTTCCAACATAGTCTAAACGGTTAAGATTTACGCAGGGAACAACCTTCCCGACCTTGTCGGGATAAGGCGAAAGATATGTTCGGCACAAGCTGCTTATTTACGAAGATCCAGATCAGCAAGAATCTTGCGGTAACGCTCAATATCGGTCTTCTTCAGGTATGCGAGCAGGCTTTTTCTTTTTCCGACAAGCTTGAGCAAGCCATGGCGGGAATGCTTGTCTTTAGGATGCACTTTTAAATGCTCGGTGAGATCGCCGATACGTCTGCTGAAAAGTGCGATCTGGACCTCCGCCTGTCCTGTATTCTGCTCGGCGCCGCCAAATTGTTTGATAATATCCGCCTTGATTTCCTTTATGGCACTCATAACCTGTCGTTTAATGTTTAGCTCTCCTGAAAAAAAGGTTTTCTGCCGCTCGTTTTTCGAGACGCGCCTTTAGAATCGGAAGACTGTTAATATAGTATTATTTTTGATATTGCTCCACCAGTTTTTTATCTTTCTCCAATTGTACCTGCAATTCCTCAAACGAGCGGAACTTTATTTCATCCCGCAGTCTGTCAAGCAGATGAAACATCAGCCTTTCTCCGTACAACTCACCTGTATGACCGAGAACATAGGCTTCCACGACCGGGACCGTATCAGCAGCAACCGTCGGCCTGACACCAACATTCATCATAGCCTTGAACTCCTTGCCCCCTATAACCGTAGTTGCAATATAGACACCGTATTTTGGCAGCAGCTTGTTTGAACTCCCAATCCGAAGGTTGACGGTGGGAAATCCGATTTCTCTTCCCTTTTTTGCTCCATGCACCACCTCTCCCGAGATCAAATAAGGAGCGCCAAGAAAAAGGTTCGCATCTTTAATACGCCCTTCACAAAGAAGAGTACGAATTTTTGTACTTGAAAAGTGTTCGGCACGCAAACGTATCTCATCGACGACTTCGACGTCAAATTGTTTCCGCTCCGCAATACGACATAAAGTACCGACCCCGCCCTTGCGACCGTGTCCGAAACCATGATCGTATCCAATTACGACGTTCCTTGCCCCTATAATATCAAGTAAAATATCTTGAATAAATGATTCTGAACTTTGTGCAGCGAAAGAACGGTCAAATTTCACGACAAAAAGCCACTCCACGCCAAGACTTTCAATCAACATGGCTTTTTCTTCAAGCAGAGTCAACAGCTTGAGGTGCCCGGACGAACCCCGGTCGACAATCTGCCTGGGATGAGGCTCGAACGTCACGACAACGCTCCGCAAACCGCGAGACGAAGCTGCTTCGACCATGTGACCGATTATGCGCCGATGGCCTGCATGAACACCGTCATAAGATCCCACAGTAACAGATGAAGGCTCCGGGACAAAAGCAATCTCTTCACCGGTATGATAATCCGCAATCCGCTGACCTTCACATATGACAATACGCATAAGCCGCCACTACTATCTTCCCATGGGTACCTCTATTCCGCGATGCAATTGCTTCGTTGAGCGGATAGAAAGGGACTTGAACCGCTCATGACGAGGTGCCCCATGTGATCGTTTCAAATTGCCCCAACGACACAGGGGGGTAAGAGGAAACACATAAAATAAATTGTTGACCACAACAGCTCAACATCTCATGTCCCCGAATCTTTTGCTTCACGCACAATAGCTCCGACAATGCCGGTAACACTGCTTGCATCCGATACGCTGAACTCGCCTATTGAAACCCTCCTTAACAAATAGAGATATCCCCCAACTCCCAATTTCCGGCCAAAATCGTGAGCCAGTACCCTTACATACGCCCCTTTGGAAACATCCATCCTGAAATGGACAAAAGGAAGATCAGCCGCCGTAACCTCAAAGCTGTTAACACATATCTTTCGCGCCTTTCTCTCCGCAACATTTTTTCCTTTTCTTGCCAGCTCATAAAGGCGCGTCCCTTTGTGCCACACAGCCGAATGCATTGGCGGCTGCTGCATATGCGAACCTTCAAGAGCGGCCGCGGCGGCATGTATCTCTTCAACAGTAAGATGGTTGACGCTGCACTGCCCGTATTCGGGTGTTTCCACATCATGACTTTCCGTCATCACTCCGAGCTTTATCACCCCTTCGTATACTTTGTCAAGCACCTCAAGGCTTGCTATTTGCTTTGTTTTTTTACCGGTTGCCAGAATAAGCAGTCCGCTGGCTTGGGGATCGAGAGTTCCGCAATGTCCGACTTTCCTGCGGAGTCCCGCGGCGGTATAGGTATTGCGAATTTTCGCCACGACATCGAAAGACGTCCAGCCCACCGGTTTGTCGACCAGCAGAAAATCTCCGGCTTCACATTCTCTCACCTCTTATATCTCTGGCTTGACCGGTACATTTCTCTTCATGTACAACAAATATCTGATTCACTTCGACGAGCCTTCAAGAGCCTGCTTCAACAGCTGCTCAATTCTGTCAGCCTTCTCGAACAACCGGTCTTCGTAAAATTCCAGCTCCGGTATCCGGCGGAACTGATGGCGTATCTTCGCGGACAGCAGCTTACGAATATACTTGGTCTCATTCTGCAAGCGAGCTATAATCTTTTCCCGCTCCTTTTCACCGCCTATGACAGAAACATACACCCTCGCTATGCCAAGATCAGCAGTGACTTTCACTTCCACAACCGTTAGAAGCGGTCCTCCCCGGGGCAGCTCTTTTTCAAAAATCGCACTCAGTTCCCTTTGCAGCAAAGAAGCAACTTTATCGGTACGAATCGACATGGACCAGAATATCAGTTCAAAGTTTTCGTTTCTTCTCCACAATACGGTATGCTTCCACAATATCACCCACTTTAATATCGCTGTATCCCTTGAGGTTCAATCCGCACTCATATCCTGCATCAACCTCCTTGATATCATCCTTGAAGCGCTTGAGCGAATCAAGTCCACCGTCGTAGACCTGAACTCCATCGCGAAGCAGGCGGACTTTCGAATCCCGGAACACTTTCCCTTCGAGCACATAACAACCCGCGACATTACCTACTTTCGGCACCTTGAACACCTGGCGTATCTCAAGCGAACCGATACTCTCCTCGTGCAGTTCAGGAGAAAGCATGCCTTCCAGCGCCTGTTCGACCTCCTCTATCACGTGATAAATAACACTGTAGAAACGTATATCCAGATCTTCCTTTTCGGCAAGCTTCTTGGCATTGACATTGGGCCTGACCCTGAAGCCGATAATAATGGCGTCAGATGCCGCGGCAAGCAATACGTCCGTCTCGGTAATCTGACCTACCCCCTGGTGGATGATCTGTACTTTTACCTCTTCGTTGTGAATTTTCATCAATCCGTCAGCAAGCGCCTGGATGGAACCATCCGTATCAGCCTTGATGATCACACTCAGTTCCTTCATCAGGCCTTCTTTGATCTGGCGAGCAATGCTGTCAAGCTTGACACGGGTACTGCGGCGGAACTCATGTTCACGGCGGATGATCTGACGTTTCTGGGCGATCTCCCTTGCTTCCCTGTCGGAAAACATTACCATAAACTCGTCACCTGACTGGGGCAAATCTTCAAAACCCAAAACCCTGACGGGCTGGGAAGGCCCGGCTTCCCTGATCCTCTTGCCCCGCTCGTCCATGAGCGCTCTTACGCGCCCCATGATATGACCCGCAACAAACGGGTCCCCGACCTCCAAAAAGCCCCGCTGAACAAGAACGGTCGAGACAACACCTTTCCCCTTGTCGAGTTCGGCCTCAACGATGATCCCTCTGGCAGAAACATCCCTTGAGAAATTCGCCGTCAGTTCCCTGATTTCGGCTTCGGTCAGCACTTTTTCCATCAGCTCATCAATACCGGTACCCTGTTTTGCTGAAATTTCCTGGCACTGGTACTCACCACCCCAGTCCTCAACCAGAACGCCCGCTTCGGAAAGTTGTGTTTTTATTTTTTCGGGGTTTGCGTCCGGTTTGTCGATCTTGTTGATGGCAACGACAATCGGCACTTCCGCAGCTTTCGAGTGATTGATCGCTTCGATAGTCTGGGGCATGACGTTGTCATCCGCCGAGACAACAAGAATGACAATATCCGTTACCTGGGCTCCTCTGGCACGCATCGCAGTAAAAGCCTCATGTCCCGGTGTATCGAGAAAGGTTATTTTACGGCTGCCCTCGAGCGATACCTCGTACGCACCGATGTGCTGTGTAATACCGCCGGACTCACCAGCAACAACATTACTGTTCCGAATATAGTCCAGGAGAGAGGTCTTGCCGTGATCCACATGACCCATTATGGTAACAACCGGAGGTCTGATCTCCAGGTCCTCCTGCATATCCTCCAAATCAGAAACCTCCGTCGCTTCAACCTCTGAAACAAACTCGGCTTCAAACCCGAATTCGAGAGCAATCAGCTCGATGGTCTCCTTTTCGAGACGCTGGTTGATTGTCACGAATTTGCCCATTGAAAAACAATGCTGAATGATTTCCTTTGGCGTGACACCCATAAGGCCGGCAAGCTCGTGAGCAGTGGCAAATTCCGTGACCTTGATAATACTGCGCCGCGCTTCTTTAATTGCCTCGGCTTCTTCCAGCTCCCTTTCGCGCTCCATCCTGCGCATCTTGCGAAACTTCTGCCTTGAACTTCCCCCTCCGCTACTGTCATCCATACCGGAGATGGTGCTACGGATATTCTTTTCGATAGTTTTTTCATCAACATCATGCTTCTTTTTTTTCTTTCCCTTTCTCCGTTTGGAGAGTCCGGAATCACCCGTAACCTTTTGGCCTTCCTCCGTGCTCTTTTTCAGCACCATCTTTTTTGCAGGTGCTTTATCTTCCGTTTCCGGCTCTTCATCCTTTGACGTTATATCGAACTCGTCTTTCAGCTCATCAGCTTGTTCCTTGAAACGCTTTTTGCGCTTTTTCTTCTTGTCTGCTTCATTGCCTACGCCGGGAGAGACCTGAACATCAATCGTCCCGAAAACAGTAAGACCGCCGATGTTTTGAGGACTCTTAAAAGTAACCGGCTGCTCCCCCTCATCTGTCTCATCAACCAGCGACGATTCTTCCTCAACCGGCGGCTGGTCCTCTTCCCCAGTTTGTACTGCCGGCACATCGGGCTCCGGAACAATTTCCTTTACCGCTGATTCCGCAGCCGGTTCCTCTTTTTCCGGCGCAGGCGATTCAGGCTGAACTTCTGGTTTCGACTGGACCGCGGCTCTTTCCGGACGGCCGCTGATTATATCCTTTAACTGCTGTTCTTTCTCGTACGTTTTTCTTGACTGCTCTTCAAGGCGGGACAAACGCAACTGTTTCTCTTTGCGTATCTTGCGGGTTTCATCCACCAGTTTTTTCTCATCACTGAATTGATCCAGAATCAAGTCACGCATCGGTTCCTTGACCATAGAAGATGTTGAGGCGACTTTTCCTCCTGCCTCTTTGACAAAATGCAGCACCTCTTGCGGGCTGACCTGCAATTCTCTGGCAATATCACTGATCCGATATTTCATCTCCTTTCCCTCAAGGGACATACAAAACCTCCTCTGGATTTAATAACCGATTACCAGCACAGCTGATTTCCATTCGACCCCGATTTTTAAAAGTGACAAGTTAGGAAGTACTCTTGCCTACTGCTTCAATTACGTGAAAGTTCTTCTTCTTAGTTCTGAGCAATGAGTGCTGAGAGAGAAAATCGGGGTTCGCCGTCGGGATCGGTAATCGGGAATCGATCTTTTCTCTAATGCCAACTTCTTGTCTTGTCATTCGTCACTGTTTCTTGTCACTATTTCTTTTGCCCACTGCCTACTGGAGACTGCCCACTGATTTCACTTACTGCCAACTTTCCCCTTTTTGAATTTTGAATTTTGACTTGTCCCTCGTCACTATTCTTTCTCCCGCTTAACACTTAGCACATAGCACCTAACACTTCCCCCCCCTCGTCACTTGTCACTGCTTTTTCGACCCCGAAACCCGATCCCGACCCCGATTCCCGAAAGAGAGAAAATCGGGGTTCGCCGTTGCTATCGGTATCGGAAATCGATATTCTCTTTCCCCTGTCCTTTTTGCCTACTGCCTACTGCTGACTGCCTACTGATTTCCATTCGTCACCTCTTCTTCACCCGCATCATCTTCATCCTGTGAACCTCCATCATCTTCATCGATAATATCCTGCAGGTCCGCATCATTGAACTGATCTTTTACTGTTCTGTAAATGTTTTCAGCAATCTTCTTCCAATAGCGCTCTTCATCTTCGCTGAGCCTCCTTTCCTTCTGCCTGACCGATGTTTTTCTGCCCTTGTTGAATATAGCGGACTCATCGCCTTTTGAAGGACCGATCAGAGCTTCTTCAATTTTCCCCACATCTGCCTTGAGTACTTTCTTCGCAGTATCAAGTCCGCTATCGAGAAGCTGATAGATCATATCATCGCCAAATTCTTCCCGGAACTCGATAATATCGATATCATTGGGATCCTCCATGGATTTATCGATCACATCCCTGTAAACATCAACTTCGTAACTCGTAAGCCGTTCCGCCAGATGAATGTTGTTTCCGTTTTTTCCTATTGCGTACTTGATTTGTTCAGGCTTGAGCATTACCCTTGCCTTACGTGTTTTCATATCGGCATGGACCGTCATGGGATCTATCTTAGCCGGCTGGAGTGCCCGTGCTATAAATATCTGAGGATCATCGGTGAAATAAATAACATCGATATTTTCATTGTTCAACTCCTTTACAATACTCTGGATACGCTTTCCTCTGTATCCAACGCTCGCCCCCACAGGATCGATCCGTGAACTTGTGGATTCAACGGCCACTTTCGCCCGCTCTCCGGGCACCCTGGCTATGCCCTTGATAACGATAAGTCCGTCCAGAATTTCAGGAACTTCGCTTTCAAAAAGCTTATAGAGAAAACGGTCATCAATCCTTGAAACAATAACTTTCATACCACCATCCGGCTTCTCCTTTTCAACAACCGTCCCGTCATCCTGCCTGACCTTTGCTTTTTCTCTCTCGATGCGTTTGACATACAGCTTCATCCTCGGAGTCCGCCTTGGATTATCCTTTTTCATCATCTCGGACTTGGGAAGAACAAGCTCGACGCGGTGGTCCTTGGAGGTATTGTAGGTAAAAATCACCTCATTAGGACGGATCTGATATACCTCCCCGGCCACCACTTCGCCCACTTTCTCAAGGCACTCCTCATAGACAACCTGCCGCTCCAGGTCCCGCACCTTTTTCTGAACAGACTGCTTGATAATCTGTATTGATTTTCTGGTAAGATAGTCTTCGAGCTTTATAGGCCCCTCTTCATAGTAGTCGCCAAGCTCAAGAGATTCATCGATCTCCCGGACTTCGTCAAGGCTGATCTCGATAGTAGGCAGATCAACTTCATCCACTATTGTTTTCAGAATATAAACCTCAAAATCCCCCCGTTCGGGATTGATAAATATATTTGCTTCAACCTCGGGATCGTAGTCCTTCCGCAACTGTTTCTGTATGATATCTTTCAGGAGATCCGCAATGTCCATCTTTACAGCGGCACTCTCCGTACGCTTGTCAAGAAAGACCTTGGACTGCTCGATTTCCCCAAAAGCATTTGCGATAAGCGCCTTACGATCCTGCTTTTCTTCTTTTACCTGCTTTCTTGCCATCTCTTGTAATTCCCTTATTTTAAAGAAAATACGGCTTTCTTTACCTACGTTTTCAGAACTCGACTTCCACTACAGCCCTGCTGATCCGGCTGAGATCCAACCGTACCGGTTCAAAGTGCTCCTGTTTCCTGCCTTTCCCTGCTTTCACCGGTTCAAGAACAATAAACGGCCCGGCTACTTCAAGAACCTCCGCCCGGATAAGCCTCCCGGAAACTTCACGTGAAGCATTTTCAGCATCAGTGTACTGCACCCGCAGCAGACGACCTGTTTGACGAATGTACTGTCGGGCATGTTTTATCGGCACGCCGATACCGGGGGATGAAACCGTCAGCACATAATCATCACCAACCAGCCTCATTACCTTTTCATTTACCTCAAGAGCATTTCTCAACCAGCGGGTAATCGACACGCATTGTGCAATCGAAATACCGACGTCGGTATCAACCAGAACTTCTATCTTCTTTGCCGGACCGCTGCCTTTCACAAAAATATCAACCAGAAAAACATCCGGCTCGCCGGAAGTGCCGACATCATTCGTGTAACCTTCAAGAGCGTCACGAATAAACGATAATAAACCGTCTTCCACCACAAGCACAGCCATTCGTTACATCAGAAAAACAAAAAAGTGGGGGTAGCCCACTTTCAAAAAAATCCTGTTCCTTCTCCACACGTGTAGCTTAATGTATAAAAAAGGGCAAAATTGTTCAAACGAAAGAGGAAATCAGTTCGTTTTTACCGATCTGTCACTCGTCACTATTCTTTTGCCCACTGCCAACTGGAGACTGCCAACTTCCCCCCTTGTCACTTGTTTCTTGTCACTGCTTTTTCGACCCCGAAACCCGATCCCGACCCCGATTTCCGAAAGAAAGAAAATCGGGGTTCGCCGTCGCTATCGGTATCGGGAATCGATCTTTTTTCTTTCTTCCTAAAACTATAAGGGTACCTCTATTTATTTTCATGAACACTCGTATCGATCACCTCGAAATCAGCCTCCTCCACGACGCCGGATGAAGATGCCGCACTCCCGCTGTTTCGGTCAAGAGGCTGAAACGGCCATTTCTGCGTCAAAAAGCGCTTCGCGAAAAAACGCATCATCATCCTGATCAGCAGAAAAATTACAATGACGAATAATAGAAATCGTAACATCACTACAAATAGTTAAAATACCTTTGATATGCACTTGCCGATTGCTTCACTTACGTGAAAGTTCGTAGTTCTGAGCAATGAGTGCTGAGAGAGAAAATCGGAATTCGCCGTCGCTATCGGTATCGGGAATCGAAGAGTATTGCTATGATAGCTCGTTAGCTCAATAGCAATGTCACTTCCTCCAACTTGTCACTCGTTACTCGTCACTGCTTTTTTGCCCAACGGTACAAACAAACTCCGGTGCTGTATTGTTCCCCTATTCCACGGCATTAACGAGCCGGAAACGGAATTGTTCCTCATTGACGTGATACCTGCAAACCTCGACACCGTCAATGCAGACAACCGGTATATTCCACTCATATTTCCGCAGCAACTCAGGGTCCTGTGTGATGTCCAGAACTTCAAGATGAAACGGTATTTCGGCCATCACCTTGTTCACCACGAATATCGCCTTTTCACACAGTGAGCATCCCGGCCTGGTATAAAAAGTAACTCTTCTTTCAGACATGGTTGGTTTACAAGCGCTGGTTACGATCCCTTACCCATGGAGCCATTACATGTAATTCAATCGGGAACCGATTTTTCTTTTTCTTTGCCAATTGCCTACTGCCTATTGGTTCCCTCTCGTCACTCGTCACTTGTCACTGCTTTTTCGACCCCGAAACCCGATTCCGACCCCGATTTCCGACTCAAGAACCGCTGCCATTTATTTCAGGCTCATATTCGACTGCATCCTCCTGAATCAAGTATCCTATTACTCCGAGTTCCGTCAGCATCGCTACCGTATGCCGCTGAAAAAACCAGAGTTTCTGTCCGCACTTTTTCTTTCGGGGTTCGCCGTCGCTATCGGTATCGGGAATCGAAAAAGTATTGCTATGATAGCTCGTTAGCTCAATAGCAATGCCACTTTTCTCCCTCCTTGTCACTCGTCACTTGTTACTTGTCACTATTCTTTTGCCTACTGATTTCCCCCGTTACCTGGGGCAAGCCTCGCGATTATTTCCTGAAGCGAGAGAGTCTCCTGTTCAGATGTCCTGAGATCCTTCAACCCGTATGCTTGCGACATCACTTCGTTGTGCCCCACAAACAGAACGTAGGCAGCACGCATCTTGTTTGCTTCACGCATCTGCGCCTTCATGCTTCTCCTGCAAAGGTCCATTTCCGACCTGATCCCCGATTTGCGCAACGAATCACAGACGCTGACGGCATTACCCGCCAGTTCATGGTCCTGAAGCACGATATATACTTCCGGACTTTCCGGTTCGAGATGCTGCAGCAGACCTTGTTTCTCCATGGTAATCAGCAGCCTTTCCATACCAACCGCAAAACCGACCGCGGGAATATCGGATTTACTGCCCAGTTCTCTTGCAAGACCATCGTACCGGCCGCCTCCGCCTATGGCATCCTGTGCCCCAAGCTCCGGACTTACAACTTCAAACGCCGTGTGGCAATAATAATCCAGCCCCCGGACAAGCAACGGGTCAATGGTATACAGTATGGCTCCCTCATCAAGATAGTGCAGCACCTGCTCAAACGCTTCAAGGGCTGAAGGACCGAGAAAATCGTGAAGCTTCGGTGCGCCGGCGATGACCGCCTGAATCTCAGGGTTCTTGGAGTCAAGAATGCGGAGAGGATTTTTATCCAGCCGCTCTCTCGACAGCTCGTCAAGATCAGGGGCATACGGTTCGAGATATTCTCTTAATGCCTCCCGGTAACGCACACGATCCTCCGGATCACCGAGCGTATTGATCCTCAGCCTGAGCCCCTTTACCCCCAGAGCAGCAAACACCTGCATCATCATACCTATCGCTTCCGCAACAGCCTCCGGGGAAGATGCTCCAAGCCACTCTGCTCCGAACTGTGAAAACTGGCGTTGACGCCCCGCTTGCGGACGCTCTTTGCGAAACAGTTCCGCGATATAGTAGAGTTTATGGACCGGAGAAGAAGCTGAAAGATTTTTCTGAAGAAAAGCACGCATCACACCGGCCGTCATTTCAGGGCGCAGCGTTATCGATCGCCCGTTCGGCTCAGGCCTGAACGTAAACATTTCCTTGCCGACGATGTCGGTTGTCGCACCGATACCACGTTGAAACAGGTCGGTATATTCGAACACAGGTGTGCGGATTTCCCGAAATCCGTAAAGCCCCGCAACCCTGTGGATGACCCCTTCAATATGTTTCCATGAGGTGATTTCGTCAGGAAATATATCTCTCGCACCTTTTACCGCCCGGTATTGCGACATAGTAAAATTGTCAGCCTATGTTGATTATAGGCACCTCTATTTAGGGCACCCCTAAAAACTTATTGCGCGCCCAATTTGCTGCGTTGGTCGGATAGAAAGGGGTTTCTCCGCTCCGTCCGCCTTACACTTTGCTCGCTCACGACACTTTTTAGAGGTGCCCTTATGCTTATATCTGCGGGAAGTCTTTCTCTTCTTCCTTGAACAGCTCGAGAACCTCGGAAGAGGCAACTGCCGCCGTCAGTTTTTTCCTGACATTTTCCCGTCCGGCAAGACGTGTAATACGGCCCAGAAGCTTCAAATGTTCCGCCAGCATCTCCTCGGGAGTAGCGAGCAGGAAAATAACCCGAACAGGTTCGTTATCTATCGACTCAAAGTTTATCCGGTTTTTAAGGGTAGCAAGGGCAAGAACCGGATCCGATACGGCATCGGTTTTTGCATGGGGAAGGGCTATCTGCTTGCCTATCCCTGTCGACATCTCCCGTTCACGTTTCAGTACATCCTCACGTAATTTATTATGATTCTTCACACCAGGGTGCGAGCCTGCAATCGAGAGCATCGTCTCTATCACCTGAGCTTTTGTCGCCAGTTCAAGGTTTAACTCTATGTATTTCTCGGAAAGCAGACCTTCAATCTTCATTGTTACAACTTACTTGATGTTTTTCCCCCTTCAAACCGGGGTAATACTCCCCCCAGAGTCAGCAAAAAAAGAATACCCAATATAAAAAACATTCCCTACAGTCCATTCCAGGCCTCCGCGAAAAACACATATAGATACAGCAACGGCGAAATAAACATAACGGTATCGAAGCGGTCGAGAATACCTCCATGGCCCGGAATCAGCGAAGAAGAATCCTTGACACCTGCGTCACGCTTGAACATCGATTCCACCAGATCACCCAGAGGGCTGAAAAGCCCTATAAAAAGGCCGGCAAAAAGCGTAAAGGCAGGATGCAGTCCCGCATCAAAATAAGCCACAGCAGCGGCGCCAAGAACACTTCCTGCACATCCGACAATAAAGCCTTCCCAGGTTTTGTGCGGACTCCACCGCTCAAAAAATTTTCGCTTGAACAGCTTTCCTCCGAAATGGCTCCCCCCGAAGTATGCCATGATATCAGCGGACCAGATACAGACGAACATCAGCAGAACGTAGGAAAATCCCATCGGCTCCATCTTCCTGATCTCCATCAGCGAACCGAAGGCAACGTTCACATAGAGCAGAGCCATCATTGACGAGCCGACATTTATTATGCTCGATCCTTCTGTCCTGAACAGCTCCAGTACAAGAAAAACCATCAGCACAAACAGGATAAGCACCCAGGGCTCAACAAACGGCAAAAAAAAATTCAACTGCAAAACAAAAGAAAAAAACAGGAACCATGGCAGTACAGGAGGAACTGTCCTGACAGAAAGGAGGCGGTGAAATTCACTGACAGCAAGCAGAGCAAACGCCAGCATCAGCATAAAAAAATACCCCTTGCCCAGCCATGTCAGCCAGACAATCAGCGGAATACCCACAAGAGCCACCGCTATTCTCTGCTGTAAGTTTGAAATACCCGTTTCAGCCATAACCATGAATACATTTTGCAAGAACGGCTTTCTGCCAAGCACGCTCTCCCTTCCTTCGGAATTCGCCGTCGCTATCGGTAATCGGGATTCGGTAATCGATCTTTTCTCTAATGCCAACTGCGAACTTCTTGTCTTGTCACTTGTTACTCGTCACTTGTCACTATTCTTTTGCCTACTGCCTACTGCGAACTGCCTACTGGTTCCCCGATCCCGGGTGATGAATACTACAAAAAAACCTCCACAATCAACAGCAGAAAGCCAACCTCAGATGCTCTTGACCGAATACAGCCGGTTCAAACTCCGCATTACAAACGCAAACAGCAACAAGGAAACTGCAACAGAAAGGATAACCCACCCAGTTGTTGGGGCTGTGATCACCGGGTCTTCAGCAATGCCCGTTTTATTTCTCTGCAGCTGCAGCATGGCAAGGGATAAAAAATTGTTGCAGAAATGAACCATGACCGGTACAAGCAGATTCTGCGTTTTATAGTATACATAGCCCAGATACCAGCCCATGAAAGTCAGCGGCAACAGATTGGCAGGGCTCAGATGGAACAGGCCGAAAACAAAACCCGTAAGCAGAATACCACTGACGGGAGACAACGAATCCATATAGTTTTTCTGAATATAGCCCCTGAAAAAAACCTCCTCGCAGACTGCGGGGATTACAGCAATCACAACAGCTACAGCAAGGAATTCAGCCAAAGAATCCGCCCCGGCAAAAAAGATCAGAAAACATTCGAGCTGTTCCTGGCTTTCAAGAAGACTTCTGCCGAATTCACCGAGATAAGGAAGAAGATAACCGATAAGCGCCGTCACGGCATATATGGATGGCTGCAGCAGCAACACACCCACAACAGAAAGAAGAATTCCTGACCACCAAATCCGTTGTCCAATCCCTAAAAATTCAAGATTCTTCCAAGAAAAAGGACTTTTATCCCCGGTGTGAAACCTTGCCAGAAAAAAAACAGGCAGACAAAGCAGCAAAACCTGTCCGAACACCTGAACGATGCGGATTGCCAGAAGCGTCTCCCCGTCAAACCGCAAGATCGAATCTTCGGTCCCGAAACCCTGCATCACGAGCGACATCATCACCTCCCCAAACAAAGGGTACAGCACAAGAACAACCAGCAGCACCATGCTGGTCCAGTAAAAAACAACGTTTTTGTTTTTCAGGGAACGATACATGTGATTTATAGCCTCCTGCTTCATAGAGGAACCTAAACTGAGCGTTTCAACAAAAGCTTAATAATAGTAAATTAATTAAAAACAATCTGTTATAATGCATTAAGGCACCTCTATTTAGCCCGAATAATTCACCAAAGGAAGAAAAAAACTTAATCGGGAATCGGGGTCGGAAGAGTAGTGACAAGTGACGAGTGACAAGACAAGAAGTTCGCAGTTGGCATTAGAGAAAAGATCGATTACCGATCCCCCCGTGAAATCAAACCGGATATTTCACAGGGCCGACGGCGAACCCCGAAAGAAATACAAACTCAACGATATGAGCTTTGGACATGAACAACTGAATGTTTATCGTGTTGCCCTTGAGTATGTTGGTTGGTCTTACCTTCTTTGTGAAAAACTCAAGGGTCACAGAAATGCCAAAGAACAACTATTAAGGGCATCCCAAGCAATTCCTCTGAACATTGCAGAAGGTAATGGTAAAGCCACAAATGGTGATCGAAGAAGGTTTTTCGAAATAGCTCGCAGCTCGGCACTGGAATGCGCTGCAATTCAGGATGTTCTTGAAGTATGCGGCGCTCTTTCAGGAGATAATAATACCTATGGCAAACAGTTACTTGATCGAATTGTCGCAATGCTGACGAAACTGGGCGCGGAAGAGGATACTCGATTCAGGAGGATACAGCCGAATATGAATCCGAAGTAAATGACAACGATCCTTGAGTCGGAAATCGGGGTCGGTATCGGGTTTCGGGGTCGAAAATGATTGCGGAATGTTTCGATTCCCGATACCGATTCCGACGGCGAACCCCGAAAGAAATAATCGGAAATCAGGGGTCGGAAAATCTATCCTTGAATTTTCAATCTTGAACCTTGAATCCGTCTATTTCTCCAGTCCAGGTGTTTGAACTCTCATGAATTATTCAGGTTAGGGCGCCGGTTCCCTGATACAATCCTCATGAATATCTTATTCATTAATTCAGCAAGAACCTGGGGCGGCACCGAAAAGTGGACACGCATGGCCGCGGAATCCCTTGCAGATACGCACAAGGTCTGTCTGGTCTATAGAAAAAACATTGTCGGTGACGCCTTCACCATCACCAAATACCGCCTCCCCTGCGTCAGCCATATCGATGCGTACTCACTTGCCCGGATCGTACAGATCATAAAAAAGGAAAACATCGAGATTCTCGTCCCTACCAAACGCAAGGATTACGTCCTCGCGGGCATCGCCGCAAAAATATGCGGCATCAGGAACATCCTGCGGCTCGGGATAACACGGCGGCTGAAGATCCCGGTTTTCCACCGGCTCATCTATCACACACTGGCTGACGGCATCATAGTAAACGCCAGAAAAATCAAGGATGAGCTGATGCATGCCCTGTTTATGCAAGAAGAAAAGATCCGGGTTATCTATAACGGACTGGACACGGAAAACATCGACCGCATGAATCTTTTTCCCGTGGAAAAACCGTACGCATTCACGATTACGGCTGTCGGAACCCTTACTTCCCGCAAGGGTTTTGATTTTCTCATCCGGGGGTTCGCCCGGTTTCTCGAGTTCCTTCCCGGCGTGGATGCAGGTCTTGTCATCATAGGAGACGGTTCCGAGAAAAAAACGTTCCATACACTTGCCGAAACCCTGAACATCGACAATCGCGTAGAATTCACCGGATTCCTGCAAAACCCGTTTCCCCGCCTGGCCTCAAGCGATGTCTTCGCCATGACCTCCGTTAACGAGGGAATACCCAATGCCCTTCTCGAGGCAATGTATCTTGGAAACGCACCGGTCAGCACCCGGGCAGGAGGATCGGAGGAGGCCATCCGCAACGGTGAAAACGGCTTCCTTCTGGACTACGGCGACGAAGAAAAACTTGCGGAAGTGCTGATAGAACTCTACAGAAACCCCGGTCTCAGAGACAACATAGCAGCCAGGGCCGCCAAGCGGGTCAGGGAACAGTTTTCCATGCATGCAATGGAACAACACATCACTGAATTCCTGGCAGAAACCCTGTCAGAAACATCATGAGTCCAGGCGCGTAACAACCTCTCGTACTACAGGATTATGTGAATAGCCTCGCCATAGATGGTGAAGAAATTTACGCCATTTTCGAGACAATGTTCTCTTTGCGAAAATGTTCGAATAATTTGCAATGGGAAGAAACTCGTTGTTACCCACTCCGTCCACGAGGACAATTTTCCCTGCATCCTGACTGGAACGCTGATAAAGCAGGTTGTCCGCTTTCAGTTCCCAGACTATTATACGCTCCCTTACAAGGTAATCCCTGAAAACTTCCATTACCCTGAGCAAAGCCTCGGCATCCGGAGTTGTTTCCTCGGTCTGCAGGCAATGTCCCAGGGTTTTCGATATTCCCCCGTCAAAATCCCTCACAAGCCCGAAAACCCAACCTTTCCCTTCGGAAGTCTGTACGGTACCATAATTTCTTGCCATCATCTCCCAAGAAATCCTTCTCCTCTCATAAAGACGATAGTATTTCAGCTCTCTGGGAGCAGCCGAACGGCTTCTGGTATAAACTTTGATGCATTTGCTGTCATCCTCAGGATGCACGTAGCAAAATCTCGATGAGCCTTTTCCAACCAGACGGGCATCTCTAAGATCGATCATTGTATCAAGAAAAGTTCGTGGATGATTTTCCTCATATGGCAAAAAAATGTTTTAACGTACATTTAACAAACAAAATTTAAAATTCTCAAAAATATTTTGTAGGAGCTGAATACCGTCAGTGCGCCAAGGATTTAAACGAAGCGATTTTGGGCAATCGGCTTTTTTCCGTCATCTCCGGACAACCCTTTTTTATTAATATTCCCCGCTCTATTTCTGTAAATTGTCGTGAGCGACCTGAGTACGATGCGGGCGGAGCACAGGAACCCTCTTCTATCCAGCCAGCGAAGCAATCAGGGCACGCAGCAAATCAAGGTGCCCATCTGAATCCGACAGAGGGAAAACGGTTTGATGTCATGGCTGGAACGATGATTGACCAAAGCAAGGAATGAACGTACTTTTCATGAATTCCGCCCGTGCATGGGGAGGGAACGAAAAATGGGTCCGGCTTGCTGCGACAGCGTTAAGCCGCGAGCACCGGGTATTTCTGGCTTACCGGCACGATATTGTGGGAAATCGCGTCCCCGTTCCCAAAATACGCCTCCCTTATCGTCACGAAGCCGACTTGGAGACAATCATCAAACTCAAAACGTTCGTAGAGAAAAACCATATCGAGGTACTTATTCCTTCCAAACGCAAGGATTACACGCTTGCCGGCATCGTCAGCAGGGCCTGCGGGTGTATCAACGTACTGCGCCTCGGCATCGTCAGAGACCTGAAAAACAGTTTTTTTCAGACATTTATTTTCAACAAACTTGCCGACGGCGTAATTGTCAACGCCGAACCGATCAGGGAAAAGCTGCTGGAATCCGGATTCAGGGAACCGGAAAGAATAAAGGTCATCCATAATGGTCTCGACAGGGATGAAATCATCAAACTGGCCGGAAAACAGGCAATAGAACTCCCGTTCCGCTTTACCGTCTCTGCAATGGGTAAATTAACTCGCAGGAAGGGTTTTGACATGCTTCTCAGGGGCTTTGCACGGTTCATGAGAAACTCCGCAGTCGACAACGCAGGACTTGTCATCATAGGAGAGGGTGTTTTGAAAGAAAGCCTCCAAAAACTTGCCGAATCACTCCATATCGATAACTACGTTATCTTTACCGGTTTTCTTGACAACCCGTATCCGTTTCTTCGCGCCGGAGACGTTTTTGCAATGACATCACAGAACGAGGGCATTTCCAACGCCCTCCTGGAAGCCGCCCTGCTGAACAACGCCATCATAAGCACTGCCTCGGGAGGCGGTATAACCACGGTGATTCAGGAGGGAAAAAACGGCTTTCTTCTCGAATACGGAGACGAACAGCAACTTGCCGATGTTTTGCTGCGCCTCTACACACAACCTGCACTGCTTGAAAAAACAGCAGGTGAAATCTCCAAAACGGTAACAGAGATGTTCTCGATTCCGGAAATGACCAGGCAAATCACCGACTTCTGTACAGACCTGCAGAAGACAAAGTACCGTTTATGAACATTCTCTTTATGAACTCGATAGGTCGGCACAAATTTGGAGGTGGTGAAAAATGGATGGTACATGCCGCAAAAGGCCTTCTCAAAAGAGGCCACCGTGTTGTTCTGGCCAGCAGGAAAAAGTCACGCATTCTCGAATACGCCGTTCAGGCGGGCGTCCCGACAACGGTGATCGAAATCCACTCGGATATCAGCCCGCTTGCAACCTTGCGAATCGCCTTGTTTCTGAAAAAAAACTTCATCGATATCCTCATCTGCAATCTCAACAAGGATGTGAGAGTTGCGGGTTTGGCTGCAAGGATCGCCCGAACACCGGTTGTTCTGGCCCGGCACGGGATGCTCCTGTGCAGCAGAAAATGGAAACACCGTTTCACCCTGACCAGACTGACAGACGGCGTTATCACCAACAGCGAAACCATCAAACACGCTTATGCCGCGTATGGATGGTTCAACAAGGAATTCGTGAAGGTCATCTACAACGGCATTGTCATTCCTGAACATGTCTCCCCCCATGATTTTTCTTCCGGCTTTCCAGGGAAAAAAATCATTTACAGCGCCGGACGTCTGGCTGAACAGAAAGGATTCAATTATCTGATTGAAGCCGCGCGTATTCTCGGGCAGCAACGAAACGACCTTGCTTTTGTTGTTTCCGGCGAAGGAAAAATCGAGCCGGCGCTCATGGCGCAGGTTAAGGCCGCCGGACTGGAGAAATCTTTTGTGTTTGAAGGCTTCAAACCCGATATCTATCCCCGGCTCGATGGATGCGACCTGTTTGTGCTTGCTTCGCTTTTCGAAGGCATGCCAAACGTCGTGATGGAAGCGATGGCAATGGCAAAACCGGTTATAGCCACCGATGTCAATGGCGCAAGGGAACTCATGCAAGATGGCAAAACCGGCCTGATTGTTCCTCCTGCCGACCCGGCCGCATTGGCAAACACTATTGGTTCGCTCATTGACAATCACGAAAAACTACGAGCATTCGGAAAAGCCGGCAAAGAACGAGTCAGCAAATATTTTACCATGGAGCGGATGACCGATGCCCTTGAAACCTATCTGCTGTCGAAACTCGAAAGTGCGAAACCATGAGTACGAAAAAAAAACGGGTTTTCCGACAGGTCCTTGCAAGAACCCTACAGACGCTTCGGAACCTGCCACCTTATCGATCGAGCTATAACGGCCCTCTCAACACGATTGCCATTCTTGCACAGGAAAAGTACGGCGATGCAATCCTGCTCACTCCCCTTCTGAAAAACCTCAAAAAAGAGTTTCCTGAAACCGCTATCCATCTCGTCACATTCAGCAAGGCTGTAACCGATTTTTTCAGCACCGACCCCAATGTCACGGCAATTCATTTTGCAAAAGGAAATCAGATAACTTACATCAAAAGCATTCTCCATCAAAAATTCGACCTGCTTTTCAATACCAAAGATCATCCGTCAAGAACCTTTCTCATTCACTCCCTGTTGATCAGGGCCCGCTGCAGAACCGGCATAGCAAGCCATTTCCATGAAGGTCTTTACGACTATCTGATCGATATCGATTACCACAGCCCTATTCCCCTGAAAAATTGCGGCCTTATGGCGATCCTCGGCAAACCGGTACCGGCTGAATCATGCCGCCCTTATCTACCGCCCAAACCGGTTTCAAAAAAGATCGAGCAATTTCTTGAAATTCCCGGCCTAAAAGGTGCTCTTGGCATCAACATAAGCGCAGGATGGCCTACCCGGTACTGGACAGATGAAAATTGGAAAGCGCTTGTCAACGTCTTTCCGGACCGGCGCATTGTTGTTCTCAGCTCCCCCGCCGATCTTGAAGGAAAAACAAAACTCGAGCGTTCATTTCCGAATATTCTTACGTCGCCGTCAACGTCAAATCTTTATGAAGCCGGCTTGATTGTCGACAAACTTCAACTGCTTATCACTCCCGACACTTCACTGGTCCATGTGGCATCGAGCAAACAAACTCCGGTTGTGGGCTTGTACGTTAAAGCCCCGCAGCACCGGACCCGCTTCCAGCCGTTCCTGACTGATCACGAGCTTGTAATCTCACCTACAGAATTTGTAAAGGATATTGCACCCGAAGCCGTCATCAGCGCCGTCAAAAAGCTGTTACATCAGTAAATCACTCCTCTTTCAACAACCGTCATTTTTACGTACATAGTAAGCTATACAACCTGCCCGGCATGCATTAACGGAACAGGAAAAACCTCGAAACTTTGAAAAACAGGTTGTCTCCCAGCCAAACCATGCAAAAGGATAAAACGCTCTATATCGTACTGGCTTCAGAATATCCTCCCGGGGTGCATGGCGGCATTGCCTACTGGGCCAAAAACCTTTTCGATACGCTTGCACGTTTAAACTGTCATGCTGTAATCCTCACACACAAGGATAGAAAACACAGAAGCGCGAAAGTCAAATCCACAGCCAAAGTCCGATATATCAAAGGGCGTGACTGGCAAAAACTTCATTGGTTATACCGCATGCCTCACCTCTTGAGACTTCTCACGACTCGCAGAAACGTCATACTTATAGCTTCGACCTGGGATGAGTTGCAGGTCATCCACAAACTGAAACCACTGTTTGGCTTCCGGATATACTGCTCCTCGCACGGGACAGATATCACGAAACATGTTTTCCCGAAAAAAGAAAAGGTCCTGAATAAAATTGATCGCATCTTGAGTGCCATAGACCTTTTCATACCGGTAAGCCGTTCACTCGATCGTCTTGCCCGTTCAATGTACCCGAGCCTCTCCTGCAAAAGCGTCATCCTCGGGTGCAATGTCAATACCGATGTGTTCAGACCCGAACCCGATGCCGAGAAAAGGAAGGCAAGGAAACGGCAGTTCAACATAGACAGCAACTTTCCTTTGATTATATCGGTCGGCAGGATGATTGCCGTCAAGGGATTCCGCAATATCATCATGGCACTGCCGGATATACGGAAGCAGATTCCTGATGTCCGTTACATGATCGTTGCACACCCGCAGGAACCTGAAAAGCAACTCATAGCTCACCTGGTGAAAGAACTGAATCTTGAAAGCCATGTCGTCATTCAGAGCCCTGTCAGGAATGAGGAACTGCCAAAGCTCCTGCAGGCGGCCGATGTCTTTGCTTTGACATCCGAACCGGTATATTTTCCGCATTATCAGGAAGAAGGGCTCCCAAGAGTCATTCCGGAAGCCAGTGCATGCGGTTTGCCTGTTGTTGTCAGCACTACCGGAGGTCTGGATGAAGCTGTCATCGACAGTGAAACCGGCTTCGTTATCCGGCACGGCGACCAGGAAACGCTCAAACGCAAGCTCATTACCTTGTTGACCGATACAACACTTGCCGCCGAAATGGGTCGAAAGGGCAGGGAACATGTCATCGAGAACTTTTCAGATCAATCCATGACCGAAAAGATTCTCTCGATTGTACATCCAAGACTCGATAACCTACTGTAGGAAAGCACGTTTCCGGAAACCGTCCATGCCGAAAGTCACCGTTCTTATGCCCGTTTTCAACGGGGAAGCATATCTCAGAGATGCCATTGAAAGTATTCTGGGTCAGACGTTCGATGATTATGAATTTCTGATCATCGACGACGGCTCAACCGACAGCAGCCCCGATATTGTCAAATCATTTTCCGACCCCAGAATAAGATTTGAGAGATATGATGACCACTGCGGCACGGTACATGCCCTGAATAACGGCATCAGACTCTCACGCGGCAAATACATTGCACGGATGGACGCCGACGATATAAGCCTTCCGCATCGACTGGAAAATCAGGTGCGTTTTATGGATGCCCATCCTGATACAGGCATCTGCGGAAGCGGTATCCGTATCATCAAAAAAGGAAAGCTGAAAAACCGCAGGTACCAACCGGAATTCGACCAGGAACTGAAAATCACCCTCTTGTTCAATACCTGTTTCTTTCATCCAACGGTCATAATGAAAAAAGCTGCCATAGAACACCTCCTTTATCCGAAAAATTTTGTTTATACGCAGGACTATAACTTCTGGACACGGCTTGCCCCAGAGACCCGTTTTGCCAATCTACCCGAGATTTTGGTATATTTTCGGGAGCATGCCAGACAAATCAGCCAGAAAAAAGCCGATCTACAGAAAAGCAACGCTCGCCGGATCCGAGAATCTTATCTCCACTCGATGATCCATGACATTAGTGATGACGAACTGGAAACTCATCACCAGGTAGCTGAAACCCGCGAAGGTATAAATCTGACAAAGGCAAAAAAATGGCTCGAGCATCTGGTCGACCTAAACACTCACCAGCACGTTTATTCCACGGACATTTTCTTGAAGGAAGTAGGCCGAAAATGGTGGCTTTGCTGCCGAAAAAACACTCAGTACGGAAAAGATACTCTCGACCTCTACAAGTCATCATATCTACATAACCACTACAGACCATCGACATTAAAATACCTCAAGTTTTTTTTTAGATGCCTTACACGGGAGAGTAGTGACGAGTGACAAGTTGGCAGTCTTCAGTAGGCAGTCGGCAAAATAGTGACAAGTGACGAGTAACAAGTGACAAGACAAGAAGTTCGCAGTTGGCATTAGAGAAAAGATCGATTACCGAATCCCGATTCCGATACCGACGGCGAACCCCGATTTTCTCTCTCAGCACTCATTGCTCAAAACTAAGAAGAAGAACTTTCACGTAAGTGAATCAGTTGGCAGTTGGCAAAAGAATAGTGACGTGTGACAAAGTCAAAATTTATGGTCGATCCGAAAATCATCGGTATACTGCTCGTCAGGGATGAGGACATTTTTATCGAGGCTGTCGTGAACAACATTCTTGATTTCTGCGATGAAATCTTTATCGCAGAAAACTTCTCTCGCGACAGAACTTTTGCAATACTCAGCGGACTTGCTGAAAAACATGGCAAAATCAGGCTCACGAGAGTTTCGCACCCGAAAGAGTCACATGAGTTCATAGAAAAGTTCGCAGGGACAAATACCTGGGTTTTCGGCGTAGACGGCGACGAAATCTATGACCCTTCCGGTCTCGGAAAGATGAGAACCCTTCTTCACAAAGGTTCTTTCAGCGACTACTGGTGTATCTATGGCAACGTGCTCAACTGTGTATCAATCGATTTGGCAAACGGGGTCGCCAAAGGGCATCTCGCCCCCCCTTCCCGATCGATGACAAAACTCTACAACTTTTCAATGGTGGAAAGCTGGACGGACTGTCCACAACGTCTACATTGGGGAATTCTGCGGTTCAAGAACCACGTAACCGATCCCCCTCCCAGATATAGGTTATATGAAACAATGGCTTGGGAGCAGTCATACTTCCGCTGCCTTCACGCTGCATTCATGCAGCGAAGCAGCCTGGACGCGAACCGTAAACGCTCAAGCAGACTGAACCCGTCAGAAATTTCAAAGATCCGTTCAGCCTACGCCGACAAATCATACATCAACTACGTGTTGAGACAATTGCGGGTAAAACTCGGCCTTGACTACAAACATAAACAGTACCGCCGCGGACCTTTGGTGCAAAAAAATATCACCTCGTTTTTCCAACCGTGCACCTTACGCACACAACCCCGAAACCCAGTACCGGTATGAACCTCACCCTGTTCTTTACTTATAAGACCTCATTGGAACGATGGGAAAATATCGGCCTGTTCGACAGGGAAGTTGCGCTCTACAGGAAATATCTGGAAAAAGGTGTAAGGCTCAGCTTTATAACCTACGGCAAAAACGATCATGTCCTTTTCAGGGATCGCCTGCCGGGAATCGAGATCCTCTGCAATGCAAAACGCCTTCCGACAAAGCTGTATACCACGCTGATACCCGTGCTTCATGCACAAACCCTCATGAAAACCGATATCATAAAAACAAATCAGACTCCAGGCGGCCTTGTTGCGTTGAAATCAGCCGAACGTTTTGGAAAACCGCTGCTTGCCCGCTGCGGTTACATGCACTCGGAATTCATGGCCAATCGATACGGGGTCGAATCAAAGGAAGCGGCAAAAGCTCTCAACGATGAAAACCGGCTTTTCAGCAAAGCGGAGAAAATAGAGGTAACAACCCCCGTGATGAAAGAAAACATCTTGTCCAGGCTACCCGAAACTTGCGACAGGATTACCGTCATTCCAAATTATGTCGATACTGACGTTTTTGCACCCTCTGAAGTGCAACGCGACATCGACCTGCTTTTTATCGGCCGGCTCGTGCCGCAAAAAAACCTTACCGTTTTGCTCGATGCCATCCAGGGGATGGATTTGCAAACGCTCATTATCGGGAGCGGATCGCTTGAGCATGAACTCAGGGCCAAGGCCCTTGAGCTCGGAGTAGATATTACCTGGAAAAGCAATATCCTGAACAATGAACTTCCCGCCTATCTCAACAGAGCGAAAATATTCATACTACCCTCTCTATATGAAGGACACCCGAAAACACTCATTGAAGCCATGGCCTGCGGGCGGCCGGTTATTGGTATGGACATGCCTGGAGTCAGGGAAGTTATACACGACGGAGAAACGGGTTGTCTTTGTGGTACGGCGCCTGAAGATATCCGTCGATCCATAAAAAAACTTCTGTCGTCCGAAGCATTATGCAAAACACTTGGACGGAATTCGAGAAAATTCGCAGTATCCAACTATTCGATCGAGCAGATTGTTGAAAAGGAACATCAATTGCTTTTCAATACCTTACCCTGATATTGCCATTCGGTAAAGAGTTCCATTTCTCTGCAGTAGTATTTAACTTGAATAATTCACCAAAAGAAGAAAAAAACTTAATCGGGAATCGGGGGTCGGAAAATCTATCCTTGAATTTTCAATCTTGAACCTTGAATCTGTCTATTTCTACAGTCCGGGTGTTTGAACTCTCATGAATTATTCAGGTTAAATTCAAGGAGTCTTTACCGGATCAAAGCATCTCTATATTGTTGCAATCATAGTATGGACAGGCAAAACAAAGTTTTCATTATTCTTGTCTCCGAGTTCCCTCCCGGCCAGAACGGCGGGATTGCTCACTGGGCAAATAACCTCTATAAAACCCTCAAATCCACCGGTAAAAAAGTCGTCGTCCTTACACGCAAAACCGGATATCACAGGAAATCAAAAATCCGTTCTACCAATACAATAAAATACATCACCGGACGCAACTGGCAGAAAATGAACTGGCTCTGGGAACTCCCCTACCTGCTTCACCTTCTTGCCTCCCATAAACATGCCGCCGTTATTGCGGCCACATGGCACAATGCAGCGAAAATACATCTCCTGAAAAAGCTTTTTCCCTTTACTCTCTACTGTTCCGCCAGAGGCACTGAAATAACAAAAGCTGTATATCCGCGGGACAACAAAGAGCAGCGACAGCTTGAACGGGTTCTGAAAAACGTCGATATATTGATACCGAACAGCAGTTTTCTCGATAATCTCGTCAGAAAAACTTTTCCAGACGTTCCGTTCAAAAGTGTTGTGATCGGCAACGACGTCGACCACCATCTGTTCAAACCTGAAACGGATCCTGGCAGAAAAAGAATCCTCAGGGAAAAAATGGGTATTCCTGCAGAGGCTCCCGTACTTCTGACCGTGGGACGTATGGTTGCATTTAAAGGATTTACCGATCTTATCAGAGCCCTGAAACCGGTGGCAAAGGAAGTGCCGGGATTCATCCTGCTTATGGTCTCCGCTCCGCGTGAACCGGAGTATAGCAAGATTCTGGATGCCATAGCATTTAATGGTCTTGAAAAAAATGTCGTGATCAAAAACCCTGTTGAGCATCATGAATTACCCGAAATTTACCATGCCGCCGATGTTTTTGCCTTGTGGTCAAAAGCCGTCTATGAACCGATGTATCAAGAGGAAGGGTTTGGCAGGACAGCCATAGAAGCGGCTGCGTGCGGATTGCCGGTAGTTGTAGGCAATACCGGTGGACAGCCGGAAACAGTCATTGACGGGAAAACCGGCTATGTTGTTCCAGCCGGTGACAGAACGGCCTTGTCAGAGCGCGTTTCAATCCTTCTTATCGACAAGAAACTTGCCCGTCGAATGGGTGAAAAGGGAAGAGAGTTTATTGTCAAAACATTCACTGCAGAAATAATGAGGGACAAAATTCTGCAACTGACAAAGCAGTGACGAGTAACAGTGACAAGACAAGAAGTTCACAGTTGGCAAAAGAATAGTGACAAGTAACAAGTGACGAGGGACAAGGGGGAAAAGAAGAGATCGATTCCCGAGTACCGAATCCCGATTTTCTCTCTTTCGGAGATCGGGGTCGGCCCTGTGAAATATCCGGTTTGATTTCACGGGGGGGGTTCGGGGTCGAAAGGGAATCAGTCGGCAGTAGCCAGTTTGCAGTTGGCAAAGGGGAGAAAGAATAGCGACAACATGTCAGACATTGACCTGGACACTGGAAAACTGAATATCATAATACATTTTGTAAAGACCGTTCTTACTCATCAGTTCCTCATGAGTACCCACTTCGGCAATACGACCTTTGTCAAGAACAATCGTCCGGTCGGCATTTTTAACCGTTGAAAGCCGATGAGCAACGACCAGTGCCGTCCTGTCCTGTAAAGCCTGATCGATAGCTTCCTGGACCACTTTTTCGGATTCGTTGTCCAGTGCGCTGGTAGCCTCATCGAAAATGAGCAATTCAGGATTTTTAACCATGGCACGGGCAATGGCAAGCCTTTGACGCTGTCCGCCCGAAAGCTTAACACCTCGGTCCCCAACAACAGTATCGTATTTCAGAGGTTTTTCCTCGATAAACTCGTGGGCATTTGCCAGCCTTGCCGCCCGTTCCACAAAAACACTGTCTGCCTTATCACGAACCCCGTAAGCAATGTTCTGCTCGATGGTGTCATTAAATAAAATGACTTCCTGACTCACAACCCCGATCATCCGGCGAAGCTCTTTGTAGTCAAACTCACGAATATCGACCCCGTCGATGGTAATACGACCGGAATCTACGTCGTAAAACCTTAGCAAAAGGTCTACGACCGTCGACTTGCCGGAACCGGACTGGCCGACAAGAGCCACCATTTCCCCTTTCTTGATCTCAAAAGACAAATGATCGAGAACATTCGAAACACCTGGTTCCTTTCGATACCTGAAACAAACATCTTCGAACCTGATACTTTTCGAAAAATCAGTAATACCGCGTGTTCCGTTTTTAACCTGGGGCACAGCGTCGATAACCTCAAACAGCCTTTCGGCTGAGGCCATTCCACTCTGAATCTGTGTATTGGCCTCTCCCAGCATTTTTATGGGCCCCATAGCCGAATAGAGGCTGAATGCAAAGACAATAAGTTCATTTGCCGTCATAGCCCCCTCGAATACTTGCAATCCACCGAACCAGAGCACCAAAGAAACTGCGGCTACCAGCAAGGTTTCATTTAAAGGAGATATGATGTTTTTCAAACGGTAGATTCTCAGGTCAAGACGACGAAAATCATTGGTGAAACTCTTGAACCGATCAATTTCAACGTCTTCAAAACCGCTCGATTTGATAACCTTGATACCGCTGAACTTCTCCTGTAGTACAGAATTCATACTCCCCATCTTTTCACGAAAAATCCGCGACAGCATCTTGACTCTCCTGCCTATAACACGAATCACGACAAATATGACGAAAGAAACCGCAACCGCAAAAAGCGTAAGCTTCCAGCTCAGAATGAAAAGAATACCAACATAGACAAAGATCGTAAAAGGGTTCTGCACGAAGTTGATGAAAGCAGCAGTGATACTGCCCTGTACATTCTGCACATCATGATAGACATGATTCATCAGACCACCGACACGTTGCTGGTTAAAATAGTCAAGATGCATCTCAATAATCGAGTGAAACACATCATCACGAAGTTTCTTGGTCGCCTTTGTCTGTACCCTGAAAATCACCTGCTTGTTGAGATAGAGAAACAAGTTCTTCAGAGCAAACGATGCGATAAGAAAAAGGCAGATGTTCAACAGAGTCCGTTCCCTGGTCGCAGCATGGAATACCTGCTGAAACGTCTCGGTAACCTGCCGTTGCAGTGCTTCGGTATCGATAAAATCATGTTTTGTGGCCAGGGAAGGTGGTGAAGCCTCTTCTGTGACCTCGACAGAAGCACTCACCGTCTTGTCTGCCATAAAAATCGCGTTGAGCAGCGGAAAAACAGAATAGATCGAGACAACGCTGAACAGCGATGTCAAAAGGCTCATGAAAACAACAAGTACGATTTTGCCTTTTGAGGGAGCGAGATAGCGCAGAACCCTTAAAAACAGCGACATAGTACCGGGCTACATTATTCTGCCAAACGATCGATAACAGAAACAAAGTACAGGATAGCATCGTAATAACCAACCGGATCAGTCCCCCCCATCCATCATCCAAAAACAGGGCACCTCTATTTATTGTCATGAGCGGTTCAAGTGCAAGGCGAACGGAGCGCAGAAACCGGAGCGTACACACAGTACATGAGGATTTCGAGCACCTGCCAACGAAGTAATCAGGGCGTGCAACAAATTAATAAAGGTGCTCAAAAGTTCTCAGGTCATTTACCCACAAATAATATATTCTAACGATAACGAAAGCAATCCCCTAAAAAACCACGGCATCAACTGCGGCCTGCTGGTAACGTCAAAGAAAATCCTAAACTGAATTTAGGAAAATACAACCTGGCGTTGACAAGCCGGCCGAGTAATATTGCTGATGCATTGAAAAAAAGTCGTCGCATTCAATGAGAAAAAACATCCTTACATTATCACCTCTTCTGTTTTTCCTGCTGGTACAATCCTACAGCTTCTTTTTCATGTGGTACAACCATCCAGGACCGTTAGGCCTCGATGATGCAAGCTGGTACATCTCCGCGATCACCTTTTTTAAAGAGCATCCTCTGTTTTTCATTAATGGGCAGCCAGTACCTGACGAACCTAGCTTCAATATCAATAAGATTCTGCATCCATACATATTCGGCGTTCTTGCTCAAGCGCTCGGTATATCGGGGGAAAAGATGTTCGAATACAATTTCTACATCGGAATCACCCTCATGGGTATCGTACTCTTTACCCTGTTCAGAAAAATCGACTCCTCACAGTTATTCCTCACCACAGCATTTATCCTGTTCGCTTTTTACAGCGGTAACGGTTATTACCATGGGTTCTTCTGGGTCGTTCCCAGCTTCTACGCGATTCTCCTTTTTCTGACTCTCATCATCATCCTGTTCTACTCACGCCACAGCTATCTTTATGGCCTACCGGTCATTCTTCTGTTACTCCTGACACATTCTACAGGCATTTATCTTGTTTCTCTCGTGCTAACGGCATTCTTTATCCATGAAACACTCATCAGAAAAAACCCTGCCAGGCTTAAAGGGCTCGCTCTGCTGTCATTGTCCGGAATTACGCTCTTTGCTGCCGGAGAGTATTTATACAGCATTGACGCAATCCCGTTTTCATTCATTTCATCGTTTCATAAATACAGCAACAACGCCGGTTTCACCAACCCTCAAAATGTCTTGTCAGCAATATCCGATACCGTCAAACGCTACAGCTTCACCAAATACTTTTACGGGATCTTCACTCCACTGCTGATCTACAGCATCTACAGACTCATCAAAAACGGTCACAGCATTCTGCCCATTCTTTTCGTTCTTGCTTTTACAGGACAAATTGCCTCGTCGCCTCTGACAGAACACAGCATTCGCTTTTTCTATCCGCTCGAAATCCTTATCTGGATCATGCTCGCTTATGGCATAAGCCAGTTACTACCAGCCATGTTCAATAAAAAACCTGAAAAAAACACAGACAAAACCCCAGTATCCTTAAAGATCCTGCAATGGCCGCTCTTGTGTCTCTCGCTTCTTCTTTTCTACGATGCCGCTCACCTGAAAGCCGACCGTGATTATACATTCAAGTTCTACCGCCTAAAATTTTTTGATAACGAAGGGTTCCTGAACTATCTGGAGAGACGCCCTGACAAAAATGTGGTCATCTTCACCGACCTCCAGGACTACTATAAATCGATCGAGGGCATCCGGCAGAATCCCAATATCAGGTTCTCATGGCAAGCATCTCCGTCAGATATTGTCGGCGCTCCAGAAAGAACCATCATCATCGGTGAAAACCGCAAATACTATTCAGAAAAGAGAAAGGGATTCAGCGGCATCGTTCTTCCATACGGATCGCTGATACTCAAACAGCTCACGCTCAAGCCTGGAAGCTACAGACTTGAACTTGTAGACAGCGGTATCGGCAATATTGGAGCACTGCAGCTTCTGAGCGGAAAACAGCTGCTGGGTTCAAGCTGGCAAAAGGAACTTCACAGAGTCAAGATTCCTGAAGAAAACATGTACCCGGCAGTACTCATGCCATGGTACTGGTTCGCAGAACATAACTGGCCACTGTACAGCAGACCGCACCATAACAGCGGCATTGTCCGTGAAACAGAAAACTTCTGGCTTGAGCTCACCATAGACAAGCCAACAAATGAACTTCGACTCTACAACAGCACAAACACTCCCGTCCATATCCACGGCATGATCCGCATCATAAACCTGGAACAGGCAAAAAACAACACATGGATCGTTGATCTGGACTGGGGAACTGCAAAGGATATCAACAAAAAAGCGGCCTTCACTCTCAACGGCAACACTCATCCGCTGCTATGGGAAGCCCGACAGGAAGGATCAGAATACACCGACATGCTCTTCACGCTCGAACATAGCTTCAAGGACGTCAAAGCCTTCCGTTTTTACGCTGAAAAGCATAGCGACGTTCAGCCATCAAAACCTGAGGAGGCTGCCGACAGAAACTGAGCGTTCCAACAAAAGCTCAATTTAGCCTGAATAATTCACTGAAAGAATAGTGACGAGTAACGAGTGACGAGTGACAAGGGGGAATCAGTAGGCAGTTGGCAAAAGAATAGTGACAAGTAACAAGTGACGAGTGACAAGGGGGGAGAAAAGATAAAGATCGATTACCGAATCCCGATTACCGATACCGACGGCGAACCCCGATAAGAGGCAATCGGAAATCGGGGTCGGGATCGGGTTTCGGGGTCGAAAAAGCAGTGACGAGTAACAAGTGACAAGAGGGAAGGTGTTAGGTCTTTCTTTCTTCTGCAAACCTCTCCCATTCATCGGCAACACGTGCCTCAATCTCGGCGCGGAACCTTTCGGGTGAAAAACGCAATGCGTTATTACGGCATGAAGCCGGAGAAATCCCTCCATATCCTCCCCGCTCAAAAAACCGTACCGCCTCGACAAGCGCCTCGGGAGTCTGTCGGTAAAAAAACACCCCTGTAGGCTCCGGAGCCTCGATTCCCTTGACACTTTCCAGAACCCCTCCCTTGCCATATGCTATCACCGGCGTACCGCATGCCTGAGCCTCGACCGGGGTAATACCGAAATCCTCCTCAGCAGCGAACACAAACGCTTTTGCACGCTGCATGTAATCCCTCAACACTTCAAACCTCTGCCAACCCAGAATCTCCACATTGGGCCCTGCTCCCTCTTTGCACTTCTTCAGTTCCGAACCGTCTCCGATCACAACAAGTCTTTTTTCGGGCATGGAGCGAAACGCTTCGACAATCATCGGCATCATTTTATAGGGCACCATACGTGAAGCCGCAAGATAAAAGTCCTCCTTCTCCTCCTGCAATGCAAAGCCGGATACGTCGACCGGCGGGTAAATTACTGCCGCATCCCGTCCGTAGGCTTTTCTGATTCTTCGTCTGATAAATTCCGAATTTGCGATAAAGGCATCAACTCCGTTTGCTGTACGGACATCCCACATGCGCATGTAATGCATGATCAAGCGGACAAGTCTCGATTTCATACCTCGCTGCAGTCCTGTTTCACGCAGATACTGGTGCTGCATATCCCAGGCATAACGGATCGGCGAGTGCACATAACTGACATGCAACTGATCAGGGCTTGTCAAGACACCTTTCGCTACGGCATGGGAACTCGACAGCACAAGATCGTAACTCGAAAGGTCGAGTTGTTCAACAGCCAAGGGCATCAACGGCAGATAAGTCTGATAGTGGCGGCTGGCCTTAGGCATTCTCTGAACAAATGTAGTTGTTGCGCGTCTACCCGCGATGCACTGCCGATCTTTTTCCGGTAAAAAATCAACCACGGAAAATATGTCGGCCTCCGGAAAACATAGCAAGAGCTGTTCCAGAACTTTCTCGGCCCCGGCCCACGTCACCAGCCAGTCATGAACAACCGCAATTTTCAATCCATCAATGCGCGGAGCACGTTCCATGTTGTTTTCGCTGTTTTATCCCACTTGAAATCATCAGCCCTCTCGATCGCTCTCTGCGAAAGTTCCAGCCGGAGTTCCGGGCACTCGATCATCCGCAACAAGGCCTCTGCAGCTGCCGTCTGATCATAGGGATCGACCATCAAGCCGGCATCTCCAACCACTTCCGGCAGGGACGTCCGGTTACCGGTCAGCACCGGCACCCCCGACGCCATCGCCTCGAGGGGAGGAAGCCCGAATCCTTCATAAAAGGAAAGATAGGCAAAAACAAGCGCACCGGCATACAGGGCAGGCAGCTCATCGTCGGCGACATGGCCGGTCAGATGAACCCTGGCCGGCAGTCTGTCGAGTTCAACATCCTGAAACACTCGCCTGCTGCCCTTCCCTCCGGCAATCACCAGCCAGATATCTTCCGGAATCCGCCGCACTATCCGCTTCCATGCCTCAAGCAGCCCACTGAGATTCTTGCGCGGCTCAAGCGAGCCAAGGCTCAGCACATAACGCCTTGACGGAATCCCGAGCCTTCCGCGCATCGCCTCGACATCTTCCTCGCTATGCGGTGCAAACACACTGTCGATCCCGTTGGGGATGACGCTCACTTTCTCAGCAGTTATCCCGCTGTGATGCAGGACACGGCTTTTTGTATATTCAGAAACGGCAATAATATGTTTTACCCTCCTGGCAAGTCTCGGCATCAAAAATCCGTACCATGCGGCGAATGCCGGATTGAGCCATTCAGGGTGATCCAGCGGGGCCATATCATGCATAGTCACGACCTGGTTGCTCACAGCCAGCGGGCCTGTATTGCTCGGGCTGAACAACAAACCGCCCCTGCATCTCAACGGCAATACGCACTGCTCCCAAAAATGGCCTTTCACACCGGCTAATCTCTCGAGAGGAGCAAGAAGATCGTACTCCCCGGGCCAGCGGCTCAGGAGCTCACGCAGATAGCGCTGCACCCCGGTCATTGGGTAGTGAAGAATTTTGGTATTAACTGCAAGCTTGAACATAGCTTTACAAACGCAATTTTCCGGGACGATCCCCGTAACACCATTGCAGCACAGTCTCTTTAGAAATATCGACGGATACAACCGCCAGTACAAACAACACGGCCCACAGCGGAGCGAAATTGAAATCCGGGATTCCCGCCATCAATGCGGCAAGCAGAACAAACAAAAAGCAACGAACCCCGCTGTTACGCTTTCCAACGTCTTCTCCGGCAGTCCTGTATGTCGAGACAATAAGCAAAGCAAGAAAAATCATGTACAATACAAGTCCGGGGACTCCGACATTGCCAAGCAAAGAGCCAAGCAGGCTCGAAGGGCGATGACTCCCCAACCCCGCCCCAAAGCCAAACGTGTTTTCAAGCAACTGAACCGTAAAAAGATCAGCCCTCAGGCGAATAGAAGCCGAATCGCTCTCAAGCTTATTGAAAATAAGCTCTTGAATGTAGTATCCTGCATCAGTAAAAGCAACTCCGGCCAACAGCAGCACCGCCGCAACAATCAGGACGGCAGTTATTTTCCTGTGCTGCAAGCACATTGCCAATCCGAAACACAATGCCACAACTCCTGTAGCCGACAGTGTCAATACCAGCGCCAAAAAGCACAGAACAGCAGACAACATTCGTCCCTGAACAGCAAACATCCAGAAAGAAGCCGCCAGAACTCCGCCAGCAAAGGAAGGCTCAATAAACAGGCTGTTCAGGCGGTCCAACCCCATGGCTGTTGCTGTTGCCATTTGCTCATAGCCCGGATTACTGTACACAAATCCATAAGGAAAGAACAATGCGGTCTGACCGGCAAGAAATTCCCATAAGCCGACCCCGGCAACAAAAAGCATAGAGAACGCCAAAAAACGGTACGCCCTTGCCTCGCCGATATGAAAACGGTAGGCATAAAACATCAGCAGAGAAGCTGCATTCGTGAATGTATAGATCAGCTGAGCCCACTGGCTCCGTGTCCTCATCAAGGGAAAACCGCCTGATAAGACAGAATCAACCATTCCCTTTTCCGGCACAAGCACGGCTACACCTGCAAAAAATTCGGGATAAAACAGGACAGAATAGAGGATATAGAACAACAGCAGAATCAGCGCAACCCCCCATAAAGGAACTGTCAAACGCCTCCACCCCGGCAACGATTTGACCAAGAAAAAGATCTCGGCAACAAAAAACGGGCTCACCCCTTTCTCTCCCAGGGTAAACACCGCAGAAGCATGCCATACCGCCATTGCAATCACCAGTCCGGCAAGGAACCGGATGGGCAGAAAAAGCCCTATGGCAAGCAACGGCAGCACAATATAACCGAGAGCTGTCACCTCCATATCAGCTCCCGGAACCTGTTACGATGCTCATATCCCTGCACAAACACCGGCATACAGCGACTCCCAGCCAGCACCAACGCATCTGTTCCATTCCCGGGAATAAACACTCCGGTACCAGCAAGATGGACAACAGAAACCGCATGAAAAATTGAACCGACAATCACCACGCCTGCCACATAGCGAACCGGCATAAGCCGTGCGATCAAAAAGAAGCAACCCCGGATCTCGCCTTTATTGACACTCGATCGATAAAGTGAATGCTGCACAAGAAATCATGTGTTAATATACAGCTATCATTATAGCTAGTTCTTTGCCCTTGATACAAGCAAAAATCCTTTTGTCGTCAGATACCACCCCATTACGGCGGAAATCGCAAGCTCCTGAAAAACAGTTGCAGCTGCAGCGCCAACGGCACCCGAAACATTCACAAGAATAAACATAACAACGATACTTGCCAATGTCCCGGCAATGACAATCCGGTTATACATCTTGTTCATATGATTCGGCAACATGATCTGGACACCGAAAACAGTAGAAAAGCCGGATAATAAGAGAGCAAAAGCCAACCACTGCAAAACCGGTACAGCCGGTTTAAATTCAGGGCCTGCCATGAGATGGATAATCAGATCAGCTCCTGCCCAAAGTAACAAGGTCGCAAACCCGGCAAGTGAAATAATGAGAAAAAAAGAACGTTTAACAAGAGCATCCGCACCCGATCTATCATGTTTATACAAATGACACATCCTGGGAAACATCGCCTGCGAAACCGGTTGGAGAAGCGCCTGGGCCGCTCCCCGAAGTTTCTCGGCAAGATTAAAATACCCAACAGACGCAGCCCCGGATACAGAGTTTAACACAACAGCGGCGATTATATAAAAGAATTTTTGAAGCGCTCTTGTAAAAAAAAGCTGAAACCCCGTTTTAAGCTCCATGACAACATCTGCAAGCGTTGGGAATTGCCATACAATCATTCTCTTGTATGCAATCCAGAACAGTGAGAGCAGCCCGGCACAAACCATACCTGATCCCATGATTGTGACCGCCCAAAACGTATCATCCGGCCCGTCAACGACAAAAAAAAGAAAAGGCAGGACAGACAGCCTGCCCAAAGCCTGGACCAAAGCCACAGCCTTCATATTCTCAAGTCCTTCAAGAAGCCATAGCGGGAGAAGAAGCTGACCCAGTACCATTGTAAAACCTCCAATGTAAATCAGGAGATCGTCTTGCATTGCCGGTATTGTCAGAAGCAGTCCTAAAAGGAACAGAAAAGAAACAAATCCAAGAAACCACTGTGCCGTCCAGACAGTCGAAAAAATTTTTGACACCTTGTCGTTATCCTTTCGATTCGCCGAGATATCACGGGTGGCAGTCAGCGAAAAACCATAATCGATCAACAGGATAAATGCTTGCATGATAACCTGTACAAACGCATACTTGCCAAAAGCGTCAGCCCCAAGCACCCGGGTAAGATATGGTATTGCTATGAGAGGAATCAGGTAGTTAGTTCCACGCAATGCGCCCAGAGCAACGATATTATAACGAAGGCGTGGGAATTGCATAACAAAAATGACCGGGTATCGCCTTAATACGCATTTTTATCTTTCCATCCCCGCAGTGCGGAAATGGTTATTATCTTCAAATCAAGCCACAAGGACCAGTTATTGATGTAATAACGGTCCATCTCGATCCTGCGCGACATTGTCTCAAGTTCCTGCGTCTCTCCGCGAAACCCGCTGATCTGTGCGTAGCCGGTAAGCCCTGGTTTGATAAGATGACGCTGCGTATACTTGTCAATCAACGGAGCATAATACTCGTGATGCGCAACGGCATGGGGACGGGGACCGACAAGCGACATTTCACCGCGCAACACATTGATCAGTTGAGGAAGTTCATCGAGACTTGTTTTCCGCAACAACCGGCCCAAAGGGGTCACTCTGTCATCATTGCTCGACGCCTGCCTCAACTCTCCCTGATCATCATGCACAACCATCGACCGGAATTTGAGGATCGTAAAATGCTGACCGTTCCAGCCAACCCGTTCCTGGCGGAAAAACATCGGTCCGGGCGAGCCAAGCTTCACCCCGAGTCCGATCAACACCATCAGAGGCCAGATACACAGCAAAATAAGAACTGTCAGCACAACATCCTCTGTCCGCTTTGCAAACCTTGCCAGACCGGATGTCATCGGCGTATCATAAACACTGATGACCGGAATCCCTTTAAGGTCGCTCCACTGCGAATGCAGCAGGTCAAAAGCAAAAAAATCCGGAATGTACTTCACCAGAACGGTGCTGTCCGCAAGCCTGTTGAGAAGAGCGATAATATTTTTTTCCGACTCAAGAGAAAAACAGAGATAGATCTCATCAAAACGTCTCTCCTGTGCATCAAGGCAAACCTGATCCGTATCGCCAAGAACCTCGATCCCCTCAACGCTTCTGCCCTGCAGCCGGGCATTATCGTCATAATACCCGACGATCCGGTACCCGAGGTAGCTGTTATTCTGTATAACCTTTGCAAGGTGTTTTCCTGTCTTGCCCGCTCCAACAATAGCAATCCGGCGGAAACTGCACCCGTTCCGCCAGTAGTAACGCAGAAAAAGTCTGATCAGAACCCTGTAGCCGACCAGCACAAAAAAAGTAGCCAGAGCCCACCCGACAGTCACAACGCGTGAAAACTCCGATGATCGTTTAAAAAGAAACGCCAGAATGATCATGACCACCCATGTCAGAAACCACGCTTTTGACACCATGCTGATACTCGTCCACAGCGAGCGCCCTCTCCAGCCATTATAGGTTCCGATCATCTGGTTTGCCGTTACGAAAAGAAACCCGCCAAGCACCCCGAGCAGCGAATAACGATCGTGCCACTCCACCGCATACAAAACAGTCAACACCAACAGAACCAGGAGAGGAAAAACCGAATCAAAAAAACGGTGCAGCCACTCATACCCCGAACGTTCCGCCTTGATACTTGGCAACATTACTTACAATATCTATAACCTGAATAATTCATAAGAGTCCGAACCCCTCCCCCCTTGTCACTCGTCACTATTCTTTCCCTCGCCTATTTCTCGTAACTCGTCACTACTCTTTCGACCCCGAAACCCGATCCCGACCCCGATTTCCGAAAGAGAGAAAATCGGGGTTCGCCGTCGCTATCGGTAATCGGTATCGGTAATCGGTAATCGATCTTTATCTTTTCTCCCCCCTTGTCACTTGTTTCTCGTCACTCGTCACTATTCTTTTGCCAACTGCCTACTGATTCACTTGCGTGAAAGTTCTGAGTTCATAGTACTGAGTGCTGAGAGAGAAAATCGGAATTCGCCGTCGCTATCGGTAATCGGGATTCGGTACTCGGGAATCGATCTCTTCTTTTCCCCCTTGTCACTCGTCACTTGTCACTCGTCACTATCCCTTCAGTGAATTACTCAGGCACCCTTGGAATACGCCCTGCAACACCACGCACGAGCACGAAAGCAATACTGATAAACAGCCCTCCAAGAAAACCGGCAGGTATCAGAACAATACCTTTCGGCCAGATTTTTTCTTTCCGTTCAGGCACAGCCGGCTTCTCGACAACCATCAGCGCAAACTCACTGCGCAGGATTTCCGCCTGACTGATCAGCGCACGATGCTCCTGCACCTCGACAATCAATGCTGAGCGCTCTTCATAACTTCTTGTGCTCTTCATATTCTCCTCAAGCACTCCTGCAATATCACGCACTCGCTCATCGTTCGGGGACTGAACCCTGCCGGACCCCGAACTCACGTTTTTACTGGCAGACACCAAAGCCTTGACCAGCAAGGAGTCATACTCATCAAGAGCTCTCACTAACGACTGGATCCTGCTGCGGGCCTGATCAACAATCCGGTCAACCAACTGCACATTGGCTTTTTTGATCAGGTCACCGACAATTTCCACGCCCTGCGCAGGATCGCATGTCCTGAACCCTATCGTGGCGAACTGTCCCCGGACATCGACATCAAGATGACGCCGCAAATACAAGCCCCCAAGCCGCAGCGACGGAACATCAGCATCATCAACCAGCCATTTCTCCTGCCTGTCATCCCATTTCCTGTCGAAAATCCAGGGAAGCAGCTCCCGCTCATGAACAATTTGCTCCAGGAGTGAAACAGAACGCAGCGAAGCAAGCGCCCGCTCACCATAATCAGGCTGAACAAACACCCGGGCCTGAACCTTGTAGACCGGAGGGGCAAACAGCACATACAGCACGGAGCCGAGAACAGCCAGAAATGAAATACCGGCAATGAACAACCTGGACCGGTAGAGCATCGAAAGAAGTTCAAACAATGGGATACCTTCACCTTGCAACGTCGATGATGCAGGATAAGGAGGGCGCCCTGCCCTTTCCCTGGTATCGGGAGAGAAAGATTGTTGAGACTCAGGGTTCATGCAGCTTACAATGGAAGTGACAGAAAAACTGACCGGCGATCGTCACGAAAAATGATCGGCTCAATGTATATTTCTGCAATCCGGGTTTTCGGACTCTCATGAATTGTTACTTTCCACCTATAACTTATTACAGCAGTCCCATGTATTCAAATGAAACTTTCAGGAACCCGCTGATCATAAAAAGATTTTCACACAACCTCAGATTCAGGCTGTCGTTACATTTAATATCACCAAAAGACAGTGACAGAATTCTCGATTACGGCACCGGTGACGGCCATATTCTGCGTGAGTTGTACAACATAAACAAAAAATGTCGTTTAGTCGGTTATGAGCCACTGGAAAACAGGGAACTAAAAGAGAATTTCACCGACAATAAAGATATTCAGATAACCAACAACCCGGATACCATAGATACACTGTTCAACAAGATCACCTGCTTTGAAGTCCTGGAGCATCTGACACCCGAAAACCAGAAAAAAGAGTTGTTACACATAAAAAAACTACTCGATAAAAACGGAGTGATAATAGTTTCTGTACCAATTGAAAAGGGAGTCAGCTCATTACTGAAAAATATTATCAGAATTGCATCAGGTCAAAAGCACGAAAAAACTGATTTCAAAAACGTCATAAAATCGCTTTTCTCCATAAAAATCGACAGGGGTGCCGAAAGCTATATAAAGTCGCATATCGGCTTTTATTATACGGATCTCGAAGACCTGTTCGATGAGGCAGGACTGACCGTCAAAAAGAAAATTTTCTCACCGGTAAAGTTTTTTGGCCCAATCATCAACTCGCAGGTATTTTATGTTATAGAAAACAAAGGCACCTCTAAAAAGTGTTATGAGCGAGCAAAGTGCAAGGCGGACGGAGACAAACCATTCACTCCGAAAAGGGCACACCGAGCCACCCGTTAACCTCGTCAACATCCTTTGCAGAAAGGCTTCCCGAAAAATGCTTGAGCACCAGCCGGTTCAGGATAAACTCATAGCGGATATTGGAAAGCTGATACCGGGCATGCAACACGCGTTCTTTCGCCTTCTCGATTTCAACAACTGTCCCGTGATCATGTTCATAAGCTTTCCGGGCTCCTTCATAGGCAACCTTCGCCGATCCGACGGCTTTTTCATAAGCATGAATTTTACCAATCGCATCCACAAGGGCATTGTAATACTTCCTGACCTCGGAACGTATTTTGCGTTCCGTTTCCTTCAAGCGTTCCTCCGCCTCTATAATCCCTGCCGAAGCCTGACGAACAGACGATGAGATATAACCTCCCGAATACAGCGGCATGCTGAGCTGCAGATTAAGCGAATAGGTATCATAGGTATTACCGATCGAGTAATTATCATCACTTTCAGAATACGTTCGGGAAGCATTGAGATTGATGACCGGATATCCGGCAGCCTTGTTCTTCTCTCTCTCCCTCCGCGCGATTCGCACCTCTTCACGTGCCCGCTGCACCATGGGAGCCGATGCAATCGCTTTGTCCATCCACTCCTGCAGAGACCTTGCCCCGGGAACAGAGAGTTCCATCCGCGACGGAACCAGCGAATACACCCCGGCTGGCATAAACCCGATCAACCGCTTGAGCTCGTTGAACTGGAACTCCAGATCGTTGGACGCCTGCAGAGCCTCGGCCCGGGCCATATCCAGCTCAGCCTCGGCCTCCGACACATCGGTCACCCTGCCATAGCCAAGCTCAAGGGAACGCCGTGCCTGCGCAAGCGTCTGGACGGCGGCTCTGATCCGGGCTTCGGTATAGCTCAGAAAATCCCGGCTCAGCAGCAGATTCATATAGATCTCGGCGACCCTGATAATCAGCGACGACCGTTCCTCTTCCAGCTCCTTTTCGCTGCGCGCAACCATCGCCTTGGCCTTACGGAACTCCGCGATCGTGGTAAAATTCAGAACTGGCTGACGCAGTGAAATACTGTAATTGATCGAATTATAGAACCGTTCCTGCTCAACAGGTCCGAACACCCCCTGACTTGTACTTTCGGTGGCGTTTCTGCCCCTGACAGCCGCAATATTGACCGAAGGCATGAACCCGGCTTCAGCCTTGTCCACCTCTTCCAGAACCCCTTCATGCCGCGCCCGCATGGCACGGATGGTTGCGTCGTACTCCTGCGCAGCGGCACAAGCTTCCAGCAAATCAAGCCTCTCGTCAGCAGCCGATGCCTCGACGTCAGCCCCGTCTGCAGCAAACCCCGCTGCGGAAACAGGCCCGGCCGTACAGCAGACAAGCGCGGCGGCAAGCAGAGTCTTGCGATGAACAAACGCCATGATCATTCCTCCTTCATTGAAGCTGAAACACGTTTTACAAGCGGGTGAAGCAGATAGGTCAAGAGGGAACGCTCGCCGGTCTTGATCACCACCTGAACAGGCATTCCCGGCATCAGTTGACGGCGCCCCAGCGTTTTCATGCCCTGCCCGGTAATGGCGACCCTGGCAAGATAGTACTGGGCTCCCGGCATGGCAGGGTTCATATTCGGATCGGTCAGCAGATCAAACGACACCGATTCGACAACCCCGTCAACAAACAGCATGGGAGAGTTCGCAAACGATGCAAAACGGATATCGGCCGCCTGACCGGTCCCGACCTTGTCAATAAGATGCGGCAGAATCTTCACATCGATCAGCAGCAGCTCGTCTTCCGGGACAATATCCATGATTTTTTCACCCGGCCTGACCACCGCCCCGACCGTCTGAACACCAAGCCCGATCACCTGACCGGTTGCAGGAGCCCTGATTTCACGCAAGTCGAGCTCCTCGCGCAACGCCGCGGATTTTTTGGCGTACGCGTCAACCGCAACCTGTACATCCGCCATTTCCGACGCTCTCTCTGACTCGATATCCGCAACCTGCTGCTCCAGTTCCATCATCTTGCTGCGTGGAGCAAACCCCTCGGCAACCAGCTCGCGAAGTCCTCCCAGCCGGTCTTTCAGCAACGTCAGCCGTCGCCGCTCCGACGCAAACAGCTCCCGCTGCGTCTGCATGATCTCCCGGACAAATGCCGTATCCGGAGACGCATGCAGGTCAGGATGAAACCTCGGTTTTCCTTTCCCGTTTGCCAGTGCAACAAGCCGCGCCTCGGCAGCGCGCAGCCCCAGGTAACGCTGGTATACCTCCTTGTAACGCGCAATTGCCTCCTTGCTGGCAAGCGAAAGCAGAAGATCGCCTTTTTTCACCATCCGGCCTTCATGCACATGTACCGCATGCACAATACCTCCTGTCAGATGCTGCACAACCTTGCTGCTGGTCGACACAGTGACCGTTCCCGTACACGGCACCCCCTCGTCGAGCGGAGCAAACGCCGCCCATAGCAAAAAACCGCCAAACCCGACGAGCAGGACGATAATGCCGATCCTGATGATCCGGGCCGTATCGGATGGCGCCGTTTTTTTCCCTGCCGGTTCCTTCCCCTCCCCGGCAGGAGCTTGATCCTGTTCTTTTTTCTGCAATTCAGTCACGTTCCTTCCCTGCGTTCTAATAATTCATGAAAGTCCGAAAACCCGGACTGGAGAAATTGATCCTTTTTCGTGACGAGTGACAGATTCAAGGTTCAAGATTGAAAACTCAAGGGTAGATTTTCCGATCCCCGATTGCTTTTCTTTCGGGGCTCGCCGTTAGTATCGGTATCGGTAATCGGGATTCGGTACTCGGGAATCGATCTTTTCTCTTCCTTCTCCCCCTTGCCAACTGCCTACTGGAAACTGCCTACTGGTTCCCCCTTGTCACTCGTCGCTGCTTTTTCGACCCCGAAACCCGATTGTTTCTTTCGGGGTTCGCCGTCGCTATCGGTATCGGGAATCGATCTTCTCTTTTCTCCCCCCTTGTCACTCGTCACTCGTCACTCGTCACTTTTGATCAGTTCAATGCTTTTGGCGGTGCCGGCTCCGAACCGGAAGCCTGGTTTCTATCCTTCAGGCGCTCGATCACCTCGTCGCGCGGACCATCTTCAACCAGACGCCCCTCTTTCATCACAAGCAGGCGGTCCGCGACAGCGAGAATACCCGGCCGGTGGGTGATCAATACCACCGTTTTCCTGTTCGCGGCAAGATCACGAACAACCTCCGCAAGCGCCTTTTCGCCCGCCTCGTCCAGATTCGCGTTCGGCTCGTCCAGCACAACAAGCGCCGGGTCGTCATAGAGCGCGCGAGCAAGCGCCACCCGCTGGCGCTGACCTCCCGACAAAGCGCTCCCGGCTTCACCGATACGGGAATCATATCCTTTCGGCAGATGAAGAATCATCTCGTGAATACCGGTTTTTGCAGCCGCCGCGATCACTTTCTCCGAATCCACTTCCGTAAACCGGGCGATATTTTCCGCAAGCGAACCGTCAAACAGTTCCACATCCTGGGGCAAATACCCCACCGCCGGTCCGAGCACGCGCCGGTCCCACTCTTTGACATCGACGCCGTCAACCAGCACCTTGCCCGACGTCTCCGGCCATATCCCAAGCAAACAACGCGCAAACGTCGATTTGCCGGAACCCGAAGGCCCGACCATCACTGCAACCTCCCCCGGAGAAAACCGGGTTGAAAGATCATGCAGAATCTGCACCGAACCTCCGGCCGCAGAAGCCGACAGCGCTTCCGCCACGACACCCCCCTGCACCTCGTCAGCAGCGTGCCCCTCTTCCCGGACATCAAACTCGTCAAGAAGCCCTTCGAGACGATCATACCCCTCCCGCGCCTGGACAAACTGCTTCCAGGTTGTCACCACCATGTCAAGAGGAGCCAGTGCACGCGCCATCAATACATTGCCGGCGATCATCCCTCCCACGCTCAACTGCCCGTCAAGCACCAGCAATGCGCCGGCGCCGAGCGTCAACGACTGCATGCAGTAACGGAAAAACTTGGAAATCGACTGCTGCCGCTGCTGTTCATCCTGCGAAACGCCAGCCGACGCAACAGCCTCCTCCTGACGCTCGACCCAGCGGGGACGGAGATTCGCAGCCATGCCCATGGCATGAACCGCTTCAATATTGCGCAGCTTGCTCTGGATATAGGACGACGCAGCCACAGCCTTGTCAGACGATACCGCAATTCCGGGCGACGTCGTCACATGTCCCCGCCACGCAAGCACAGCCTGAACAGCCGCAAACACGAACGTAACCGAGCCGAGCAGCGGGTGAAGCAGAAAGCTCACCAGAATATACACTGGCGACCAGGGTATATCAAAAAACGCGATGATCCCCTGTCCGGTAAGAAACTGACGGATATTGGTCATATCCGTAAACGTCGTCACCGTCGTATTTTTTCCCTGTGTGAGGAACTGTCTGAAACTCGAATGAAACACGAGAGAGTTCAGCGACTCATCCAATCGTACTCCAGCCCTCACAAGCAGACGCGAACGGAGCAGCTCGGCAACAGCCATGACCGCAAACAAGGCAATCATAATCACGGTAACCACAGCCAGCGTCAGCTCGTTCTGGCTTTTCAACACACGGTCGTACACCTGAAGCATATAAATAGTGGGCGTCAGCATCAGCACATTGGCAATCAGACTGAACACCCCGACCCACACGAACTCACGGCGGAACTCGTACAACACCTTTCCAAGGCGGCTTTCAGCCAGCGATGCAAGCTTCAACGTTCTCCTCCCGTTGTCTTGCCGTTACCCGCAGACGGAACCGCAGGTCGAAGCTGAAGTTCAGCCATCACCTCGTCACGACGTCCGAACCGGTGAACCTTGCCGTCCAGCAGCACAAGCAGATAGTCAAGCGCCGAAAGAATCTGCTTGCGCTGGGTAATCACGATCACCGTAGTTCCCTGCTCCCGAAGCATCCCGAGCACATTCATCAAAGCCGCATCACCAGCCTCGTCGAGACTTGAATTCGGTTCGTCGAGCACGACAAATGCCGGACTGCCATAGATCGCGCGGGCAAGCCCGACACGCTGACGCTGCCCGCCGGACAAAAACGCGCCATCGGCACCCACCTGCGTATCATACCCCTGCGGCAGTGCGGCGACAAAATCATCCAACCCTACGCTGCGGCACGCCTTTTCAACCTTTTCCCTGTCAACCTCGCCGAACCGGCCGATATTTTCAGCAAGCGTCCCCTCAAACAGTTCGACATCCTGCGGCAGGTACCCGATATGCGACCCCAATTCATCCTTGTTCCACGAATACACATCAACACTGTCAAGCCGAACCTTTCCCTGGACCGGCGGCCAGATACCTACAAGCAGCCTCGCAAGCGTTGTTTTCCCTGCCCCTGACGGGCCTACAACAGCAACAGAGCCGCCGGAAGCCACCTGGAACGAAACGCCGCCGAGAATCATCCGGTTCACTTCCGGCGCCACAGCACTGACCTGCTCGACCGTCAGCTGCCCTTTCGGGGGCGGAAGCTCCATCGCCTCCTCGGGAAGCGGATACTCGGCCATCAGACCATCAAGCCGAAGCATCGATTCCCGCATGGCCTCGATCTGGCGCCATCCCCCGACAATACGAACAAGCGGTGTCAGCACGCGCCCACCGAGAATCGAACCGACGATTATCAGCGATCCGCCGATCACCCCGTCAAGTGCAAGCAGCGCACCGATACCCAGCAGCAGGGAACCGGTAAGGGACTGCATCATCTTCGATACCGCGGAGCTGCTGCCCGCCATATCCGAAGCAACAGCCTGGTCGCGTAAAAACCCCTGCTGGATATCACGCCACTTCCCGTGAATCCCCGGCAGCATCCCCATCGCCTCGATCACCTGCGCGTTGCGCACAGCATCGTCAGCATAGTTCCGGGCCATACTGGCGTACCCGCTCGCCGCAAGAAACGGCTTGCGCATACGACGCTGGTTAAGCAGCCCGATCCCGCCCTGCACAACCGCGCCCGCCACCGCAAACCATCCCATCATCGGGTGAATGACAAACAGCAGGATCAGGATCAGCAGGGCAAGAGGCGCGTCAAACACGGCCAGCACAGTACCCGAAGGAAGCGTATCGCGAATCACCTTCAGATCGTTCAGCACCTGAAGACCGCTGACGCGGGCATTGAGCAGTCTCGACGTAAAGATCGCATGCAAAACGCTTTCACGCAGGTTCCGTTCAACGGCAACGCCCACCTCGTTCATCAACCGGCTGCGAACCCACTCGAAGACTTCAAGCAGAACATACAGCCCCACCACCAGCAGCGTCAACATCAAGAGCGTCGTATGATTGCGGCTGTTGACAACGCGATCATACACTTCAAGCATGTAGAGGGTAGGAGCCAGAACCAGAATATTGACCAGCAAACTGAACAGCAGTACTGTACGCAGATCAGGCAGTTGCTGCAACAATGCCTCTTTCAGGCGGGATTTATTCTTGACGGGAGATGCCATAGGACGTCAGCTCATCGCAGGGAACAGGCATTAACAAAACAAATCCCGGGGCCGTACGACACTGGCCCGGGGCATCAGGGAGAAGAGATATCAGGATTTTTCAGGCAGGAGGGAAACCAGAGCCTTTTGATAGGCATTTCGCGCTGTTTGTGCTATAGCAAGCTGCGCCTGCAGACGCTGGATCTCGGCTTCCACAAACTGCAGATTCTTCAACTGATCCCGGGCATCTTTCGATAACTCGTCAATATTGTACTCAACATCGTTGAACTTCAAAGCCGGAACTTTTTTTTCTTCTGCCATTGCAAGCGCCTCCTGTACTTGAACTTAAATGATACCCACCCAAATTGAGCTTTTGTTGAAACGCTCAGTTCAGGACCTATAAAAATCATGGTCTTTAATGTACAATCATTCCCATGAATATCAAAACCCACCCCGTCCCGATTTCCGATCGTTCTTCTTATCGGGGTTCGCCGTCGCTATCGGTATCGGTAATCGGGATTCGGTAATCGGTAATCGATCTTTTCTTTTCCTTGTCCTTTTTGCCAACTGCCCACTGATTCCCCCCCCTTTGCCAACTGAAGACTGCCTACTGATTCAACCCGACCCCGATCTCCGATTATTAACAAACGGGCTGAACGCATCGAGAAGACGCCGCGTATTGACGGCAAGGCCGTGACGCGTCCGGCCAACATGCAACGCGCGTTCGACGAGCTGCCGATAATGCTCTTGATCATCATACATGTTGATCAGATACGTAATGAGCGGCTGGAGCATCTGCAACGATGGCAGTTTCGTGTACGGCGGCTCGTAACACTCATCAGGAAACCTGACCGCGATGCCGGCATCACCGATCATCTCGGGGCTCCCGCCCCGCTGCGTGACGACAGCCGGGATCCCGTTCAGCATCGCCTCGGCCAGCACGCGGGCCCCGCTCTCCCACCACAAGCTCGGAGCAAGAAGCACTCTTGCCCGGCCATACACCTCGCGCATATCGTTTGTATTGGAGGTGACAACCACATTCCTGAGCGAATTGCGCGGCGCTCCCTCCGCCTCTGTCACCGTCCGCACGATCGCCTGCCAGTTTCCGCGGGATTCCACCACCTCGATCTCGATATCCGGGCGCGCCGTTTCGAGAAGCATTGCAATCTGCGCAACAATGCCTGCCCCCTTTTCAAGCGAAGGATTGATAAACAGCACACGCCGGCGGGTGTGCGCTGCGGCAACAACCCGCCCGGGATCGATAAACGCCCCGACTGAAACCAGGGAAAGACCGGACCTCTCGCGATACATCTCCGCCGTCGCCTTCGAGTCGGTCAGAATCAGATCGACATCACGGCTGAACCGTTTCTGATGGTAATTCCGGTTGACAAGATAAAACGCAACCGGAATACCGAGCGACCGCGCCTCGCACGCGATCAGCAAATCAAGGGGCAATCCCCCATAGTACCACACCAGATCAGGCTTCACCTCATGCAGCAACTCCCTGTATACGGCAAACCAGGTCGATTCCTCCTCGCAGGTCATCCGGTTTCGAACAGTCGATGCCGTACGCACCAGATGATGTTTCAGCGGACCGTCATGAAGAATAACCAGCTTCTTGCTCGATGTCTTCACGCGCTCCCACTGCGCACCGAGACCCTTCACTCCCCCTGGTGCATCAAACACCGTCGCTCCGAGAATATGCACCTCGTAGCCCGACCGCTGCAGCTGCGACAGCATCTGCCGGACAGAGATCGACGCGCCGCTGGTGGTATCCAGCAGGCAGCAGACATTCGCCCATAACAGCCGGGGCCTGCTCTGCTCCGGCTGCTCCGGCTGTACCTCCCCTTCCTTGTTCAGGCCCGCTTGTTCCGGCTGCATAGAGTGGTTGTTTGGATTCCCGATTATTTCACGGGGGGATTCGGTAATCGATTCTTTTCTTTTCCTTGCATCCGCTTGTTCCGGCTGCATAGAGTGGTTGTTTAAAGACTGAACGGCAGTGTATCCTCATCCTCCCCGAACATCCGGTCCACAACGTTCCGGTCAAGCGGCCGCGGCGGTGGTGTCTGCCGGGTTTTCAGCTCCGAAAGATGCCTGAGAATCCCTATGCGGGACATGGAGAACAATTGCGCATACGCTACAGGAAGAGCATTGGCATTACGAAGTGTCAGTAGTTCATCGGCCCCGAGATTGTTTAATGCTGATTCATCGATGCGATAAATACCTTTCAGGACCTGTTTATCGCCATTCTCCGATACAGGACTTACTTGCCATGGAACAAACAGACCGGCTTCATGTAATGCGCGCAGTGCCGATTTGGTAATTTGTTCGTCCCGGTGACGGGCCAGCAAATAGTCGAAACACTTCTGGACAACAGGCTCCAGTTTGCCGGTATCATCAAAAAACCTCTGTTCACCCTGTGACCGGTCCGGCGCTTCACGATACAGGCCGCCGGACTTGTTAAAACAGAAAACAAGCCGTTCATCCTGAGCATCCGCACGTGATCGGGCAGGACGAAGATTGAACGGGTACGATCTTAGAACTCCCGGCAAATAGGCACCTCTCCACCGTCCTTCGTGATCGACAAAGAGATTCTGCTTCGCATACAGACCGACAACAGCGACCAGATGCCAGCGTGTCCGTGGATATTCAGCAATGCCAAGCGGATACACAGTAACCGCCTGAGAAATCTCACTGATCACCAGCGGCATAACAGGCTCCTCTGACACATGGGAAAAGCTGTCAGGAAGTCTGAACCCATGTAACCTGTCGGTACGACTATCAAGCGGATGGACAGTATCGCTGCTCATTACAACTCCCGTATTTCATTAAAAAAGAGCCCCGTCTTCTTGCGAAGCGAGGCTCTCTCTTTCATTCATTCTACCGTATGACGTTGTGCACACACGGCACTGACTGCATCGGTTTAGGCGATGATGTCCTGCAGAACGGTCGTGCTACTAACAGTTCCTATCAGCTGGAGCTCACCATTAGAAATAACAGCATCAGCAACACCGACCCTATTATACTCGAAAATACCTGTACTGTCGTCATCAGATATAACGAAATAGGCAGTAGAAGCTGTTTCGACATATGGATTTCGAGCAGTTAAAGTCGCTGCAGCACCGAGCTCACTATCAGCACTTCCTGCCGGCGCACCGTTAAGGAAGAAGACATCATTGGGATTCGCTATTGCAATCGGAATACCCGGAATCGGATTACCCGCAAGCACAGTATTGATATCAAATGCCGAGCTGTCGGCATCGCCAAACGGTGACAGGTCGATCTTGTCTCCATCGCCGGCAAAACCACTGAAGAAAGTGATCGCAGTAAGGTTCGGAGCTGCGGCGATCGTGCCGTCAAAGACAAAGAAGTCTTGAACCAGAGCAACACCGACAGCACCGGAACTCGCCGATACCAGACTGCCCAGATCGGTGTGTGTGACGGAATCAGCGCTGTTCAGCACCGTGTTTGTGAACCAGTGACCATCAGGATTATCATCAACCTGAGCCTGAAGGATACCAGCCGCCGGGCCGACAACCGTCCAGTTTGCAGCCGTATCCTGTACAACCAGATCGACATCAAAGTCAGTTGCAGAAATGGTGTACACAACGTCTACCGTCAAGGTGTTCAACTCTGCCAGATCAGCGGGGAAGAGATTATCTCCTGCATTCAGCTCCGAGAACTGCGCGGCGCCGATGGTCAGATCGGCGTTGGCGCCGGTCTCGACATCGATCGCTGTCAGGTTGGCAACACCTGAAAGGTCAACCGTGCCACTGCCAACAACACCGATGACGGAGGCGGTCGTCACACCGCTCAGATCGATGCCTGTTGTCAGGTTAGTGACGCGAAGCGTACCTGCCCCGTACACATCGAGGCCAGACACCTGCGCTCCGGTAGCAACCAGAGTTTCACCTCCATCAACCTGAACATCGAAACTACCGAGATTTGCGGTAGGCGCAAGGGTATTGACATCGCCATCATTGTAGAACCTCAAAACGAGATTGTCCGGATTGAATGCCGGCGTACCATCATCGTCCGGATCTGTCGGAGTAATACCGGAGAGATCGATATCAAATGCTGATGTAGACCAATCAGCGAACGCTCTAACAGTGCCCTCGCCGGTAATTGTCTGGCCATCAAGATTGGTTGCCCATCCCGTAACACCTTGAGGATAATCGACATCAACAGATAAAGAATTGGTAATCGTATCTGTCGTCAGGACGGGGAACGTAATCGTGCCCCAGAGCGCATTTTGGTTGATATTAGTACTTATGTGAATGTTTCTGGCGGTAACATTAGAAAGATCAACATCAACCGCAGACGGAGCAGTATTTATAACTATTATTTCTGCGCCATCAGCAGGATTATCAATGTTTGACTGATCATATCCCACCGTGACACCATCAACAACCGATGCTTCAACCGTCATGCTTGTAGTATCAGTCATCAAGGTAACGGTCGCGCCTCCAAAATCACCGGTAAATGCACCTACACCAGTCACCATGGCATTGACGTTCGTAGCCGTGATGCCGGACAGGTCGGCTGCGCTTGGCAGGGTAATTGCCACATTGACAGTGCCGGCACCATCGACAACAAGCCCGTCAGCCTGCGCTGCAGTCAGATCGACTGTTGCCGAGGCTCCGACCGTGATCGTTGCAAAATCATCAGGCGTAAGTGGATCGTTGTCGCGATCATGGCCGACGAAGTCATTGGTGAACTGCAAGGTACCGTCACCCGAAACGACAATATTTGCGACCCCCATATTGGCTGCATTGAAGGTAATGGTTTCAGGATCGGTGTCCGCATCATCATCATCGCTGGTATCAACCTGAACCGTAACAGTTCCGGTATCGCCAACATTCGCCATGATATTGCTGAAATCAGGATCGGCCACATCTTCAGCCTCTACGATCACGACATCTCCACCGCCCGTAATCGTTAACCCGTCGGCCTGTTCACCAGTCAGGGTCAGCGATGATCCTGCCGGAACGTCGACCGTGGTCACACCGAGAGTCAGTACGAGATCGGACAGATCGACAGCGCCGTCAATTGAAAGCGCGTCGACGTTGGTCAGCGTAAGCGTACCGCCTGCATTCAGCACAGCGTCACTGGTGATTGTCATGTTGACTGTATCAGCAGTATCAAACCTGAATACCCATTCACCTGTAGCCGACAGTTCGGGAGCTTTCAGGCCGTTGGCATCCGCTTCACCCAGTGTAAACGATACCGTTGTAGTACCGCCACCGAGACCGTCGATGGTGAAGTCTTCGCTGTCAACACCTGCGATGACGCCCAGGTTCACCGTACCGTCTGCACCCTTAAGGTCGATAAGGCTCAATGTTTCGCCATAAACGCCCGCCCATTCGCCTGTCGCGGGAGCTGTTTTGGCGCTACCAAACGTTGTCGTTCCTCCATCGGAGTCAATGGTAAGCGTTTCGGTGTTGCCGACCGCAGTTCCGCCATCGAGGCCCGGCGATCCTCCGGTAACAGCCAGAACCGCGCCGCCGGTCAGATTATTGGTGACCATCAGCCCTGTAATCTCGGGATCGGTTGTATCGAGAGATTTGACCGTGACATCATTGTCTCCATTGACTGTAAATATCGCCGTCGATCCTGCGGTATCCTCTGCAAAGAGAATCTCGCGAATCGTGATCTCGACATCATGAGCGTTGACAACAACATGAGCAAGCTCGTTGCGTGTCGTACCGGCGGAGATATCACCCACTTCGTTACCGCCGGTCGGGTACACATTCAGGCCAGGGACAAAATCTTCCGGGAGAAGATAGTGACCTGCCGTATCTGCCAGGTACGAGTTGATCGTCAACGTGTTGAACTGGTCTGAATCCGGATCCGTGTCTGTCGTCCGAATAATGTTATCGATCTGCAGGTTGCCCAGTTTGACTTCGCCGCCAAGATCGATGGTTAGGTTGTCGACATGAACAAGCTGATCCTGCTCGTCAAAAACAAGCCCGGTTGATGAAAGATCCGTATAGGCTTCGATTTCAACCGTACGCGATACCCCCTGGCTTGCATAGTCGATCAACTCAAGTTCCTGTGTATTGACGATCCTTACAATGATACTGCCGTTCAGGTTAATGTCATCCTGAAGCGAATTGCCGTTGAGGTCGGATGCCGCAAACAGGTCTTCGAGATCATTGTCACTCTTGACCAGTTCATCGCTCACCCACAAACGACCAAGCTCGCCGTCATAACGGGATGTGTCAATCGGCCCGGAAGCTGAATCAAAGTCCCAAACGACATTTGTATCAGCTTCTGTTCCGTCATCGGGCGTACCGTTTGAATCGTACCCCACTACGTCAACGGCACGAGCCGCCTGCGCTTCAGTTGTAAAGCGGACAGTTTGTCCGGCAAGCTCATTCGGTGTCGGAGTAAGCGGAACAGCGTCATCGATGTCATCCAGCACGACGGTGAAGTCACCCAGATCCGATGTGTTATCGATCGTAACGTCTGCCGCTGTACCTGCATCGGCTATCTGCAGCGTGTGATCACCTGTGGTTGCTACTGTTGAGAGATCGATATTGACAGAGACCCTGTCGTCACCGTTCGGATTAACGATATCGACGGCATTGGATGCTGTTGACAGATCGGTAATCACGACGTGAGCACGGTTAGGTGTCGCGGAGGTGACGAGGTCCGTATCGAGCTCCGTGATGTTGCCTCCATTGAGCTGCAGATACTGCGTCGCGGTCAGGGTCAGCGTATTGTCAGCGTCATCAAGAACGACCCGCAGCTCGTCTGCGCCGCCGAGTGTAGCCGCATCATTCAGCGTAACATTCTCATCGGCTGTCGATACGACCCCGATGTTGAACCCGGCATCCTGAATAGTGTTCAGGTCAATGGTTGAACCATTAGAGACCTCAGTGACATTCAAGGTAACGGAAACACCTGCGTCGACCGAGAAATTACCCTCACCAATGGCCTGTACCTGAGCTTCGGTCAAGGTCAGGGTCGAGTCAGCGGTAATGTGCACCTGCTCGATGTCGAGCGTAGCCTCTGTGAGATCGTTGTCGCCTCCTACCACAACAAGAAGATCAGGATTTGTGACAGGGCCAACTTCTGCATCTCCCAGAAGCTCACCCGCTTCGGCCACATGACCATCTACTACATAGATAAAGCCGTAGGCATTAAGCGCAGTAACTGGCGCAATACCGCCGATTTCAAGTTCTCCGGTAAAGTTGTTGGCATCAACCGTAAGAAGCGAAATTTCCGGATCGCTGATATCGACACCGCCCAAGGTAATGTCGTTGTCACCGTTCAGAACCAGCTCGGCAGGTTTTGCCTCGTTAGCCGCGAATGTGATGGTACCGACCTCGATGGCCATGCCATCACGCTCGGCGGCGGCACTGTTGACATTGATCTCGTCATAGAAACCGCCGTCCGACGTCACTGAACCGAAGACAGGATCACCCGGCTGCAAGACATTATCGGCATCAGCGTAGGTATTGATGGTCACATCGACCAGCTCGTCGACCGAACCAGCATTCAGACTGATATTTCCAAGGTAGTTCGCCTCGATGATTCGGCCGGGAACGTTGTCTGACTCCGGATCATACCCTTCTACGTTGGACAGGTCCTTGTACGAATTGATAATCAGCTCTCTGAAGAACCCTTTTCCATCGATGTTCGGCGTCGAACCGTCGCCATTGTTGGTGTCGCCAAGCAGGATGTCGCCGAGATTGACTTCGCCCTCGAGGTTCATGGTCAACTGAGCGACAGTACCGAACGCGTCGTCATCGTCATAGTTGATCCCTCCGCCAATGTTGGTGAATGCTTCGAAGGTGTTGACACGATCGTACTTGACAAGTTCCGGAATGGTTTCACCGTTGAATTTCTCGACGACGATGCTGCCATCGAGCGACGTCCACAGATCCTCCTCACGCGGCTGACTGACCAGCAAGGCTTCGTCAATGAAAAGCGTGGTGATTCCAGCATCATATTCCGAGGTATCGACCGCTGTACCGAACGTCGTCCACATCCACTGGACACCGGTCGCCCCGTCTCCAACATCACCCAAAACAATCTCGCGTGATGCCTGTGTTTCATTTGCAAACCGGATCAAATCCCCATTTCCAAGAATCACTGTAAACCCGCCGAGATCGGCAGTCGAGCTCATGGTGATCACGTGATCATCCGAGCCTGCCGGGCCATCAGTATCCGGAGCGAAACTGATCACGCCCGCATTTGCAATGGCGCTGAAGTCAAAGTCAGCGGTATCGGGCACATAATCAGAATCAGTGTCGATATTGTTGAACAGTTCGGTAAGGTCGATCCGTGAATCGCCGCTGATCACGCCGGCGCTCGACAGGAACTGCTTGACCGTCATGGTGACGGCGGTCTGCTCTGTCCCATAATCCGGATCACCTGCTTCGGCTGTCGGAGTGACAATCTCGTCAGCATTACCGAATGTTGTACGAGCAGCGATCGTAATCGCTCCATCGGTATTTTCGATCGATACCGTACCGATGTTGATACCCGCCTCGGCTATTGCATCGAGATCGAGCTCCTGATCGCTGAGATCAACAACGTTCAGGGTGACGTTCAAACCGGCAAGCATGCTGAATGCCGACTCATCTGCGCCGCCATAGGCCAGCTCGATGGCGACAATCTGATCGGCAGTCAGGGTAAGCGTGGCATCGCCTGTGAAGTTAACGTCGACGGTACCTTCAATATTACCCTTTGTCAGATCGACAGCGCCCGACACTTCGAGCGTATACGTGCCGCTGGTGATCGCGAAGTCTGTTGTTGCGGTAATGTCGCTTACTTCGATCACGACATCAACCACTTCCGGATCATCGACAGTTTCCTGGTCAACTCTTGAAAGCTCGATTTGCTCATCAGCAGCAACCTCAGTCAGCCTGAGAATCGCGCTGTAATCGTCGCCGCTCACACAAGTAATGAAACCACCTTCAATCGCATCAGTGTGACAATACGTATTGTACTGATCGACGGTCATCTGCAAGGTAGTGTCGGAGCTCTGCGCATTGATGATCACCTCATCGGCAAAACCAAAGTCAACGCCTGGATCGACAACAATGACACCATCGACATCCGCAGTGGTAACCGTACCGATGTTATCGACGTCGATAACGGAAAGATCCAGCACCTGCGTACTGAAGCCTGTGACATCGAGCTCCGTGTTCGCTCCGCCATCGACGATCTTGTCGGCAAGTGTCACAAGATCGTCCGCCGAGAGAATCAGCTCAACATTATCGCCCAGGATGATCCGATCGATATCGAGCAGATCAACCTCGGAGAAATCATACGAACCCGATGCCGTAAGGCTGAGTGTGAAGATATCGGCCACACCCTGTGCGTCGATGGTTTTGAGAGACGATACGGAGGAGATCTCTACCGTAACATCCTCGACACCGTTAACGATCAGGCGCTCGACAGCGGAACCCATCAAATTGTGAACAACGGCGTCGCCATCTTCAACATTGATCGTAAGACGGTCTGCATTGTTCACCGTAACACCGGCAACGTCGAGCACCCGCTCGCCCGCTGCATCATAGCCGTCTTCGGCATCCTCGTTCATACCAAGCGCAACACCCTGGTTGTTGATGTTAACCACGGCATTTGCACCGGACTCGAAGAAGTTGACGACCACTGCGCCCACCTCTGAAAGGTCGGGATTGCCGAGGTTCTTCTCCTGATCGGACGAATTTGCATACCCGTCGCCTTCGAGCAGGATCTCCGTACCCCAGTTCACCTGGTTGAATGTGATGGTTGCCTTACGGTTGTTCTGAAGCCCGAGCACGTCAAGACCTTCAGTGTTGTCACACACAAAAATGGTTGCCGATGCCGCACTATTCTGCGACTGAAGAGCGTCGCCATCAGTTGTTAGAGTAGTATTGATGCCGGTGACAACAAATGTGGATACATTTTGTGAGTGAATACCGCCGTGGAGAATACCGCCTGCAGGATTTCCTACGGTAGCGCCATTGGTGACGTTGATATTCACGCGGGCATCGCTGCCTCCCGGAGCGATCACGTTCATCCACTGAGCGCCATCAGTAGCCGGATCGAATGCAGAGTCGTACACCCGCTCGAAATTATTGATGGTATCCCCATCCTGTACATGGAAATCGTCGGTTGTCGGTTCCGGAGCCGGGCGTTCGAAACCATCTGCGGTACGCTGAATCTGGACATTGTTCGACCCGAAGCCCTGAGCGACTCCGCCGAGATCACCGGAATAGCCCGAACCATCGTCATTCACAAATGCCTCGAAAGTGAACCCGGCATCGGTGACAATGACTTTACCTGGAGCCTCGTAGTTGATCTGGGGCTCTGCCTGGATCACGCCGTCCTGGGTAACGTAAGTGTGCAGTTGTTCGGCCGTCATGGTCAGCGTCACACCGTCCTCTACATAGAGGCGCAGCTTTACGCCGTCAGCCAGCGCATCGACACCGAGATCGGTCAGGCTGGTATCTTGAGTGACGACAATCTCGACAACTGCATGCGCGCCGAAGAACGCGCCTTCCACACTGAACGCTGCCGCGCCGAGAGCCGTAAACTGGGTGTCGGTAAGGGTGAGCGTAGCCGCATCGTCTTCGTACCCCTGACCTTCAACCGTCTGGTTATCGTCGTCGAGCACAACAGAGCTGATTCCGCTCAACGATGCCGCACGAAGATCCGCATCGGTTTTCACAACCAGCGTGATGTTTTCACCGGTAATAACCGAACCTTCCATCGCCGTCAACGTTGCGCCGTCCTCTGTAATGTCGCCATCATCGTTGTTGTCGGTATCACGGCCGAGATTGATCGTTGCCGAACCCGAGCCGGTATCGATAGCGAGCAGCACACCGTCGCTTGCTGGAGTAAGCGATGGTACCCCATTACTCGTATGCCCATCATCATCCTGCCCCGGCTCTGTAACATAATCGTCATCCTGACCGTCAATGGTAATGGTATCGTTACCGCCGGCCGTGCTGATCGTGATGCTGTCGCCGGAGGCGTCGATCACATCATCGCCGTCACCGGTTGTCACCGTAACTGTCTGAGCGATTACCGTAACCTGATTACCGCCATCACCGCCCGTCACCGTAATCGATGATCCTTCGTCAAGACCGCTGTCGATATGCACCTCGTTGGCGCCATTGCCAAGAGTCAGGTTGATATCGTTGGTGAAGTCATCGAAATCGAGCGCCGAGGAGTTTTCAGCGTCCCATTCACCATCCAGCACGATATAGTTGTCACCGTCACCGAACTGCGCAGTCAGATTGACAGCATAACCTTCAAGGAAGTTGTCACCATCGCCTGCTGTAATGGTTGCCTGCCAGACATCGATCTCGTAATTGTTGTCGCCATCCGCATTGGTGATCTCGGCAGCAAACGTCTCTACTTCATAGTAGTTGTCGCCGACACCACCCTGGATAACAACAAGCTCATCGTTGTCGAACCAGCCCTCGTAACTGCTGATCTCATCGGTATAGACATAGAAGCGGTCATCGGCAGTCGAGCCCAGGAACGTCACCTGCTCGGTACCTTCCAGGTACAGGTTGACACCGCCGCTGTTTTGTGAAGCATCGATTGTAATCGGAGTCTCATCATGGAAGGAGTCATCGAGATCACCCTCGATGTACAAATGCTCGGTACCGGTAATCGTCAGCTTGCGGAGATTACCGCCAAGATCACCGTTATACAGGTAGCTGTCACCTCCGGTTGTCTCGATGGTCAACTCCTCGGCGTTATGAGCAACGATCAGTTGCGGCCCGTCAGAACTACCAGATACGGTGGTGCTGTCGCCCATGCTCAGGTTATTGAACACAAGCTGCACGCCTTCGCCCTGAAGCTCACCGTAATGCAGCGCTACATCCTGGGTAAAGCCGCCGTCAAGCGTCGTAACGGCGCCGTTACGGATGCCGGCAATGGTCAGCGACCCGGACATATCCTGCCCTTCGAGCCCCTCAAAATTAGCCTCGGTAACGGTCAGCGTCTCGATATCGACCGCCCGGGAAATATCGATAACAGAGTTTGGATTGGCGGCCCCGTCTTCCTGTACGTCCGGATAATCGTTATAGACATCGCCGACATTATCACCATCCGGATCAGGCGAATCGCTGTAGTAAATCGGATCACCGTCATCTGTGGTCGTATAGACGTTCGGCAGGTTCTCGACCTTGATGTGCTGGATATTGAGCAGCTCTTTCGGCTGGGCAAAATGGCCCTTTGCGTCGATTTCCAGCGTATTCACGCCCGCGCCTGCATCGATATAGGCCTGATGCAGAAGCTCGAGACGGCCTGCGACAATCAGGTTGTCGGCGACCGATGCGTAGCCCTGCTCTTCCGTCCCGCCGTTATTGGCGTCAGGTGTCAGAATAATCGGATAATCGGTGACAATGACGTCACCCTCGATAACGGCAGGCACCAGAATAGGATTATCATCTGCATCTGTGAGACCGCTGTCGACCTTGTAGGCGACCTGTTTCACGAAGAGCCTGGGGTCGCCGTTCTCATCAAAGATCAGACCGTTCAGGTACTCGAACTGCGCCTGCGTCAGCGTCACAACAGCGCTGTTGATGGTGCCGTCCGAAAGCTCCACAATGATCTGGTAGTCGCCGGTGTAATCTCCTCCCGCACCAACCTCAACATCGACACTATTATCATCCCCATCAATGTCAACATCAACACCACCACCTTGAGTCTCGTCATCTACCCCCTCAATGGTGATATTCTTGATTTCCTCAAGACTGTCATTAATGTCAAACAGGTTATCGGTCATATCTGCCGCTGTAGACAGGTAATCTTTCAATGTACCCCAGAGAAGCCCTGCGGGAATGCCTTCACCCGTCTCAGGGTCGCCCCAGAACACGACCGACTTGGTCGGATACGTATCGGGAAGCTCTTCGACCTCGCGAATCTCTTTCAGCGTGAACACTTCGCGGCCAAGATTGTCAACAGCCACCTTGGCGCTTGCAACCGACTCCGCACTGGCATCCACCCCGTCAATAATCGAACTCGAAGGACTGAGCCCTCCGTTTTCAATCACATAATCGGTATAGTACTGGGCAACCTCGATCTTGTTGGCGATCATGACCGCATCTTCGTTCTGTGCGCCATCGGCCATCATGCGAACAAGCGCGCCGGGATCGGGAAGCTCGTCCAGCTTGGCAACCCAGAAATCCTTACCGCCCTGGTCGGGCTCGCGGTTAAAGAGGTTGGCGTATACCTGGCTCACAAACTGCTCTTTATCCTCAGCAGTAACAGCTTCGCCGTTCTTGATCTTCTTCAGGTAATCGTACCTGTTGGTGGACTCCGATTCGTAAGCGAACCGGTCTGCAACCTGCTCGTAGGTGTAACCTGATGTCTGCCACCAGCTGAACCCACCCGGTTCTGCTGCACGACCGTAGTAAGCGATGTAAAGCTTCTGGAGCTGCTGTGTTGTTATAGCCATTGTAGTATGCGGTTTTGGTTTTTATTGAGGATTGTGATTCAAAATCAAAAAAGCCATATAGGGCGTATATGGTCCCTCCAAGGGGAATAACCTGGTTTTTCTATGCCTGCAATTTAATAAAAACAACAATTCATCAAAAAAAAAACTCCATGCCTGCTGCATGACCAGTATATCATCCCCCGAAATATCCGGGGCAGAACAGCATAAGACACTTTATAAAAACACCTTAAAAGAAAAAAGCCGGGCTCGTGCCGCGTCCATGGTTTTTTTCTTTTTTTTCTCATCAACGTCTCTTGCGAACGCTGAAGTGTCAGGTTTGTCAACCTCTTCGCTTCCAGCGGTTGTGCAGCCAGAACCATTCTTCGGGATAGCGACGGATATATTTTTCGATGGCTCTCGTGTAGCGGCGGGTCAGTTCCTGAACGTTTTTCCTGGAAAACGAGAGGTCTGAAGTATCAACCTCTTCTGCCTCGAGAACATACTTCCCATTTTCCCGCCTCCGGCACATGACGACAAACATCGGCACATCGGCCCTGAGAGCAAGAAAGGCCGGACCGAGGAACATCGAGGCCTTTCTCCCGAGAAAATCCATAAAAAAACCGCCCCCCGGGTCTGACTGGTCACCGAGAACCGTCACAACACCTCCTTTTCTGAGCACCGCAAGACCCTCCCTGAGAGCGTTTTTCTTATAGATCACCGTATTGCCGTACAGACAGCGCAACTGTTCAATCTTGTTGTTCACCAAGCGGTTTTTCAGTTTTTTTGCCACAACGGCAATCGGCGCAACAAGCAGACCGATACATACCCCGGTCAGTTCCCAGTTACCAAAATGCCCTGAAACAAAAACTCCCCCTTTTCCCCGGTCTCTGGTTTTTGCAAGGAAATCATCGAGATAAAGATCGATAAGTTCAGCGGCATCCTCCTTGCTCTGCAGTAAAGGAAGCCTGAGCACTTCAAACAGGTTTACCGCCTGGTTACGATAGACCTGACGAGCGATGCCTGCAATCTCACGCGGGCTTTTTTCAGGAAAGGTAACGGCGAGGTTCGTTTCGACAAGTTTTCTCCTTGACCGGAGAACATAGTAGACAAAGTCCCCCATAACCGCGGCCAGCCGTTCAAACTGGCGGCGGTTTGTCCGCCTGACCAGAAAACCGAGAAACAAAAAAAGCCTGTACGTAATTTGGCGGGCAGCGTGTTTCCAACTTTCTTTCATGGAATTAATAGAGGTGCCCCTGGTGCTGAAATTGAAAAAAATATCCAAAATAAATTTCATATCTAATATAAGGGCATCTCTATTAATTTGTTGCGCGCCCTGATTACTTCGTTAGGCAGTGCTCGAAATCAAGTTCTTCCCGAAACCATGCCGTCAAACCCAAAGTTGCTGACCCCCGATGCTGCGGCAGATACCGTAAAAGCCTGGAAGCTGCAGGGGAAAAAAGTTGTGTTCACCAACGGCTGTTTTGATATCTTGCATGCCGGCCACGTGCACTACCTGAAAGAAGCAAGAAACGCAGGCGATGCGCTCGTTGTAGGTGTCAACAGCGACGCATCGGTGCAGAGACTGAAAGGGGAGAAACGCCCTGTAGCAACGGCAAACGACCGCTGCGCGGTGCTTTCCGGCCTTGAGGCTGTCGATGCGCTGGTAATCTTCGATGAGGATACGCCTGCAAAGATCATCGAAAAACTCCTGCCGGATATCCTGGTAAAAGGAGCCGACTGGCCGGTTGACAACATTGTCGGAGCGAAAACAGTACTTGAACATGGCGGGGAAGTAAAGACGATCGAATTTCTGGAGGGACGATCGACAACCTCGATTATCGAACGTATCATAGAAATATATTGCAGCGGGGGAAGGAAGTAGTGACAGTGACAAGTGACGAGTAACAAGTGACAAGGGGGAATTAGTTGGCAGTTGGCATTAGAGAAAAGATAAAAACCGATTTCCGAATCCCGATTACCGAATTCCGATTCCGATAGCGACCCCGATCTCCGAAAGAAGACAACAATTGGCAAAAGAATAGTGACAAAAGGGAATCAGTCGGCAATTTTATAGAATGGTCGATATTGGGATGATAGTATTTATGCACAAGTAAAGACAAGTTTGGACACCGTTAAAAAATATATTCTCGGCTTTGCTGTCGGCGTATCCGCGCTGATTCTTGTTTTAGCAGTCACCATTGCCATAACGCTCAACAGCGGTTCACTGGACCTGATGGCCAAGAACCGCCTTACCGAATTGTTTAACAGCGAGTTCCGGGGCAAACTGCACATAGAGAAAATCGACCTGCAGTTTCCATCAGGCGTCGTCCTGTACCGGCCGAAACTTTACGGCAACAACAAAGAAACTCCCGAAGTTTCCGCCGAAAAGATCACATTGAACCTGAATTTCCTGCGGTTGCTGTCGAACTTCTCGACAATAACCATACGCTCCCTGACTGCCGATTCGCTTTTTCTGCACCTTGAACATCATCCGGACGGACAAACAAATATCGGGAAAATTTTCGCTCCGGCGGAGGATAAGGACCCCGGCAAGCTGGCGCCGGAAAGCTTCCTGTGCGAAAAAATACGGATAGATAACGGATCGGTGCAATACATCCACTACCCGGAACATACGGCGGAGCCGAAACTTCTGAATATTACCGGCATCCGGTTTCAGGGCAGGAACTTCCGTTACTCTCCGGAAAACATCAGCGGCGAGATCCGTAAACTCCAGGTTCATGTTCCACAGCACCGTTTTACGTTGCGCGACGGATCGGCAAAACTCTCTTTTACCAGCAAACGTCTTGAAATTCTGGACTTGAAGGCAGAAACCGACAAAAGCCGCGTGGAACTGTCAATGGGTCTTTACGATTTCAACATGTTTTCTTCCGAAAACAGAGGGCGGTTTTCAAACAGCCCTGCAACGTTCACCATAAAAGCGATTGCTATCCATACCGACGACCTCGACCTGCTTCTGCCCGAACACCCTCTTCCTGCCGGCATCTACCGGATTTCAGGCAGTGCGCAAGGCCGGCTCCGCAAGCTGGATATCAACAACGCGGTCATTGCACATGAAGAGACCATCCTGCGGCTTGACGGCGAACTCCTTAATCTCAACCAGCCGGATTTTTTCAGTTTCAGACTTGAAACCGACAGCTCAAGAATCTCGGGAAGTTTTCTCCAGGCTGCCATTACCAGCACGACGCTCAAAGACCTTGTAAAGCCGGCTGGCGACATCGAGTTTTCCGGGCATGGTCAAGGCAACATGAAAGAACTGTATACCGATCTTTCTGTCAGGACGGAGACAGGAAACGCACGGCTTTCTTTCCAGACTGAGCTTCAGGGTAATTCTGAAGCCCGCTACAAGGGAGAGTTTGCACTTCAGGAGTTTGCGCTTCACCGGTTCCTGCTTGAAGATACAACCGCCGTGAGCGGAATAAACTGCACGGGATCATTTTCCGGCAGAGGCATTTCTCCCCGCCCGCTTGGAGCGACGCTTTCAATTGACTTTCAGGATTCATACTGGCAGCAGCAGGAACTGACCGGCGGCCGCATCGATCTCAACTACAGCAACGATGTCCTTACAACAAACTGGAAGCTTTCCGGAGGAGGCTCCGAGGCATCATTGAAGGGAACAATCGACTGGACTAAAGCAGTGCCTGCCTACGAAGGAAACGGATCAACGGCAAACCTCGATCTTTCGAAATTTCTTGGGGCCGGCGAGACACGTTCCGACCTGACCTTTTCCATGCAGTTCAGGGGAACGCACTTCGATCCCGAAAAAATCAACGGCAGCCTCCTTCTGCGTTTCAGCCCGTCCACCCTTAACAGCTATGCACTGACAAACGGCTCGGAGCTGTCGCTGCATATCACCCAGAAATCAACCGGTTCAAGCGTTGTTCTGAACAGCGGCTTTCTCGACTTCAGCGCAGAGGGACGCTATACTTTCAGGGAGTTTCTTTCCGGCATAAAGCTCACCGCCCGGTCGGCGGCCCGCGAAACAGCCAAAAACAATATCTGGAAAAGCCCTTCACGTACCAGCCCTGCTCCCGAAAGCATAGACAGGGATTTCTCGGCGGAATACAGCCTCACTGTCCGCGACATATCTCCATTGGCCGGTTTTCTTCCGGTCAAAGGCTACGAGCTGACCGGCAACACGTCGGGAAAATCTTACAGCAGCAACGGATCGCTTCATCTCACCTCATCGATCAACATGGACAGGTTGAGCCATGAAAACGGTTTCTCGGTAAAAAATGCCGTTTTGGAGGTTGACGCAACCTACAACAGCGAAGGCATCATCCGGGCATCTATCGAAGGATCGGCTTCCTCGTTGCAAACAGGAACACGCGACATCGAGCACCTGTCACTGAAAACGGTTTACGGCAGCTCCGGCCTGAACACCTCACTGCGTTTATCCGTACCTGAAATCCGGCGATCCCTGGCAGCGGACATCACGGCTGCCCGCAACAATACATTGTACGAAATAACGGTCAATGACCTTACCATAACGGGCCCTGACGGAGCATGGGCCATCAACAGGGGCTCCCGGGTTGATGTCGGCAAAAACTATACACGTCTTTACGGGCTGAAACTGCACAAGGAAGAACAGGTCATTACCGGCAACGGCCTGCTCAGCAATGAACTGACCGGCCTGTTTGAGTGCAGCATAACAAATCTTTACCTGCGGGAACTTGCCATTTTTCTCCCCGGAGCCGAACTGGAAGGAACAGTGTCGTCTTCACTTCGCATAGGCGGCGCTCCAGGCGCGAAGACCGCCTCACTGAATCTTACCGGACGAGATCTGGTCTACGATAATGTCATCATCGGAAATCTCGACCTTGAGGCGTCTCATCAAGGAGAACGTCTACAGGCCGACTTTACAACCGGGCAATTTTCCCCCGAACCGCTTAACGATATCAAGGGCACCGCATCGATACCGCTCAGGATAAACTGGTCGCCTCCCCGCTATTCGATTCCTGAAAACCTGCCGGTTTCAGTTTCATGCTCCTCCGGTCATCTGTCCGCCGAGATCCTCGAGGTGCTCCTGCCCTTCTTCGATACAGCGGAAGGGACTATTCCTGCAAAGCTTACCGTGCGGGGAACAACACCGGCGCCAGATATCAATTTCAGCACCATACTGGAAGACACCGAAATAACCGTCACTCCGACCGAAACGGTCTACCGCCTGTCCGGTTCGATCGTGATCGCCCCGGACAAAGCTGATTTCGAAAATATCGTCATAAAGGATGCCCTTGGCGGAACAGGCAGAGTAAACGGTTCGGCAAACCTTGAAAACCTTGAAGCAACATCCGTCGATCTTACCGCATCGTTTGAAAATCTTCTGCTTTTCAACAAGCCGGACAGGAAAGATGAATCTTCGTTTGGAACCCTTGCCGGCACGTCGGACAGGATTCGTTTTTACGGCGACACCTCCCAGCCTGTCCTTACCGGAAACCTGCTGCTTACCGATGCGGATTTTACCCTCTATAGAACAGGCTCCAGTGAAAGCGCAAAGTATGTAGGGGTTGAAAGGTTTATTGAATTCGTTTCCCGCCACCCTGAACCCGTCGACACCACGCAGACTGATGAGGCCGTCATACCCGAAAACCCTGAATTCTACTATACGCTTATAGATATCGTTCAGATACAGGACCTCCAGCTACAAAACGCCGCTCCGCTGAAATACAGTATGATATTTGACAGAACACGCGGTGAACAGCTCGAAACCACCCTGCAAAATCTTTCACTTAACGTCAATAAACGCCAGCAAAACTACCGGCTGTTCGGTTCCGTGAATATTTCTTCCGGCAAGTACATGTTTTCCAACAGCAATTTTGACCTTGACGATGGCGGGAGAATTGTCTGGAACAACGTTGAGATACGAAACGGCGTCATGGAAAACCTTTTCGGCAGGAAATACGTCAACGCTTCAAACGCGCAAACGGGCGAAAGCGATAACGTGCGCCTTCTGCTTGCCATACAGGGGACACTGAACAATCCTGATGTGCAGATGGGCTACTACCTCAACGATGATTCCCAGCCCTTCTCTTACCAAAACATGATCGGGACGCAAAACAGTAAGATTGATCCGAATGCCGAGCTCAACGTTGTTTCACTGCTTCTTACAAGACAATGGTATATCCGTCCCGGCAGCCGGGGAGATATCGGCAATGTCCCTTTGTCAAGCGTCGGCCTTTCAGCGGGCACCGGTCTCATTTCATCCAGAATCTCCCGGTTTGTCCAGGAAACAGCCGGCTTTGAAAGCTTTAATGTGAGTTTCGGCGTTGATGAGCAGGGGGCTTTGAGCGGTCTTGAACTTTCACTGGCGTTCCTTGTGCCGGGAACTGAAGGAAAAGTCCGGTTTATCGGGACGGGCAGCAGTCCGGACATCACAAAAACCGCGCTTTTCGATTATTACGGAAACCGCCAACAGCTGGAGTACCGCATCACCCCCAAACTTTTCTTCGAGGCATACCGTTCGTACGGCTTGTTCGGTAATGATGTGACGACAACAAACCTTTTGGAACCCACGGAAACTTACGGAATCAGTTTTTCATACAGGGAAAGGTTCTATAACTGGGATCAGTTCTGGGATAGGGTTTTCGGTTCCTCTCCTTAAATGCAGGGGCGGTACGTGCATTTTTACAGGATTCGTGTACATTGTTATAGTGACAGTGACGAGTGAATCAGTTGGCAGTCTTCAGTTGGCAGTTGGCAATTTTAAGAATGGTCGATTCCCGATTCCGATACCGACGGCGAACCCCGATTTTTGCCTTTCGGAGATCGGGGTCGGGATCGGGTTTCGGGGTCGAAAGGGAACCAGTTGGCAGTTGGCAAAAGAATAGTGACAAGTAACCAGTGACGAGTGACAAGGGGGGAGAAAAGATAAAGATCGATTTCCGAGTACCGAATCCCGATTTCCGAGTACCGACGGTGAACTCCGGTTGATTATCAAATATTTGGCGGCCAAGAAATCAATATCAATGTCATTGAAAGGCAAACACATACTGCTGGGTATCTGCGGAGGCATCGCGGCCTATAAAATACCAATGCTCATACGGCTTCTGAAAAAGCAGGAAGCCTGCGTCCGTGTCGTCGTTACCGAGGCCGCCACCAGGTTTGTGACCGAGCTCACCCTGTCAACCCTTTCACAGGAACCGGTCTGTAAAAACATCTTCCCGGATTCTTTTTCTACAGAAGACGACTGGACCAGGCATATTTCGATGGGTGAGTGGGCTGACGCTTACGTTATCGCACCGGCAACGGCAAATACTATCGCAAAACTTGCTGCGGGAATATGTGACAATATGCTTTCAGCCTCTTTCATCACACTTCGTCCCAACAAACCGAAACTCATTTTTCCCGCCATGGACGGGGAAATGTTCGCGTCGGCATCTGTTCAGAGAAATCTCTCCTGGCTTTCGCAAAACGGGTGCGTTATCATCAACCCGGAAAGCGGTGACCTCGCATCGGGACAGTGCGGTACGGGCAGAATGCCCGAACCCGAGACAATAGTGGAAATGATCGCCGGAGCAGTCGGCGGAAAATCCCGCAACTCGAAGCTGTACGGGAAATCCGTGGTCGTCACTGCCGGTCCGACAAGAGAGAAGATTGACGATGTGCGTTTTATCTCCAACTACTCCTCAGGCAAAATGGGCTTCGCCCTCGCCTCGGCCGCCGCTGCAAGAGGTGCCTGGGTGACCCTGATTACAGGCCCTGCGAGTTTGCCGACGCCGGACGGCGTTAACCGCCTGGATGTCGAAAGCGCCGAGGAGATGAACCATGAGGTCAAGGCACGCTATGCAACATGTGATATTTTTATAGGCGCTGCTGCTATAGCCGATTACCGGCCCGGAAAACCGGTTGAGGGTAAAATCAAAAAAAGCAATGAGACCATGGAGCTGTCTCTTGTTAAAAACCCGGACATCCTTGCCGGCTTCTCGGAACAGAAAAAGCCGCACCAGCTCGCGGTTGGCTTTTCCCTCGAAACGGCCGGAAACCTGCAAAATGCCAGGGAAAAACTGGAGCAGAAAAAACTCGACCTGATTGCGTACAACACTTTCGATGGTAAAACTTCGGGATTCGAGGTTGACACGAATATCCTGACATTGATAGACAAAAATCTTGCACTCCGTGAACTGCCCCTGCTCAGCAAGAGAGCGGCTGCCGAAAGAACGCTCGATATCATTGAAGAACTTATAAGTAGTGACAAGTAACGAGTGACGAGTGACGAGAAACAAGTGACAAAGGGGGAGGTGTTAGGTGGGAAGATAAAATAATCGGGATTCGGGGTCGAAATGGACGTTTTGCGGAATGTTTCGATACCGATTCCGATACCGACCCCGATCTCCGAAAGAAGAAACAGTTGGCAAAAGAATAGTGACAAGTGACGAGTAACGAGTGACAAGGGGGGAGAAAATAATCGGAGATCAGGATCGGAAAAGTAGTGACGAGTGACAGGGAAGAAAAGAAAGCTGGTATGAAGTCGCATAAAGATTTGATCGTATGGCAGAAATCCATGTCATTTGTTGAGGAGATATATAAATTGACAGAGAGCTTTCCGCCTGAAGAAAAATATGGCTTGGCCTCTCAATTGAGACGAGCATCGGTTTCCATACCATCAAATATCTCCGAGGGTGCTGCCCGTCAAGGGAAAAAAGAATTCGGTCATTTTCTTTATATGGCATTAGGTTCCTCTGCAGAAGTTGAAACACAGCTGGAACTCGCCCATCGATTGCATTTTATTTCCGATTCCGACATAAGAAATCAATTCAACATACTATCTGAAATCAGGCGAATGATACAGGGAATGATAAATCACTTGAAACATGCTGATTAAAATTGCTTTGCTTGTTACTCGTCACCTGTCACTCGTCACTATTTGAAAGACAATGCAGGTATCACTGTTTGACGACGACGCTGCCGCCAATAACCAAAACAACTATCATGCACAGTTCCGGGATTTAAATGATCTTTACGAGCAGTCGAAAACCTGCACCAAGTGCCGTCTTGCTGCAACCCGTAGTAATTTTGTATTTGGAGAAGGAAATCCGGAAGCTCAAATTGTAGTAATCGGAGAGGCTCCTGGAGCGGAAGAGGATGCACAGGGCCGACCGTTTGTGGGCCGCTCGGGAAAACTTCTGGATAAAATACTCGAAGCTGTCGGCTTTTCGAGGAAAAGTGTTTTTATCTGCAATATTATAAAATGCCGTCCTCCGGAAAACCGCAATCCCAACATCGATGAAATCGAAAGCTGCATGCCCTGGCTGAAAACGCAGTTGCAGTTGATCAAGCCCAGAATTCTGTTGCTCTTGGGAAGGGTTGCTGCAAACACCGTCCTGGACAACAAACAGTCGATGGGAACCCTGAGAGGAAAGATTATTCGATGGAGCGGTTATGACGTCATCGTAACCTATCATCCGGCAGCTTTGTTGCGCAATCCGAATTGGAAACGCCACTGCTGGGAGGATGTAAAGATGCTGCGAAGCCATTATGATAAACGAGTGACGAGTAATCAGTGACGAGTGACAAGGGGGAGGTGTTAGGTGTTAGGTGTTAGGTGTTAGGTGTTAGGTGTTAGGTGTTAGGTGTTAGGTGTTAGGTGTTAGGTGTTAGGTGTTAGGTGTTAGG
>JANQGE010000033.1 GCA_028277485.1 Chlorobium sp. | reverse complement strand
TCCAACTCTACTTTGATGGTGGTAGCGAGAGAAAGCTTCAGGTAAAAAACCTGTTGAAATGCTACTGTATTTTACATGCCCAATGGGAATTCACGATTCCTGAAACATGAAAGATCCTTGTACTTTTGAGGTTCTTTTGCGTGCTATATCGACGTACCCATCGTTGATTTCTATGCCAGTGCATTTTCTGTTAAGTTCCTGTGCGACCATTCCCACTGTTCCTGCCCCGTAGAAAGGATCAAGAACTGCATCGCCTTCTTCCGAACCTGCTAAAACGCATGGTCTGACAAGATTTCTTGGAAATACCGCAAAATGCGCTTCCGGACACGGTTCAGTATTGATTGACCAAACGGTACGTTTGTTTTTCAAGCCGTTTCCGTTACTATAAGATTCCCTAATCGCTTCCTGTTTAAAGAAGTAACGTTCAGACTTTGAAAACATGAAAAGATATTCATGAGCCACCGTCAACCGATCTCTTACACTTTCGGGCTGGCAATTTGGCTTATGCCAGATAATGTCATTTCTAAGGTACCATCCCTCCTGCTGGCATGCCATAGCAACCATCCACGCCACTCCGATCAGATCCTTTTTCTTTAATCCTTCAGGAGTAGGAGGCCGGTAGGACATTGCCCGTCCCTTGTTTTTTGCATCTGCCTGTCGCCATTTGCGGCCACCCGAGGTATAAGTGTTTCCAATATTTAACCAAAAAGTGCCATCAGGTTTCAGAACCCGCTTAACCTCTGAAAAAACCTCCACCAAGGAATGAATGTAGTCATTCAGATCAGGCTCAGCCCCAATCTGATCCGTAACACCATAGTCTCGTACCCCCCAATACGGAGGAGAAGTTATGACACATCTGAAGGTGTTGTCAGGTAACCTGCTGATTACTTCACGCGTATCACCATTGATAACGGTAGGGCCATTTTCTTGCTCCACAAAGTTAGGCGCTTCGGCTGCTGTCACAAACTGATTCTGGAGCCCGCTTGACGGTGGAGGATCTTTCTTATTAGGTCTCCCTATTTTTTTTCGTCCGTTGCTGGCAAAATCATAAAGCGCAACATAATCAATAAGGTGGTCACGCCCGGACTTTTCGGACGTAAGGCGCTCTTCTTGTATATATTGCCTGACTCTTGCGGTTGAAACACCAAGATATTCGGCGGCTTCTTCTGTCGTACAATACTTTCCCATGCGAAAGGTTTTTTACAGTATAGAAAAACCTTGACGTAATCGCAATACCAATACCGCCATTTTTTGGAACGAAACAACCGGCTGGTCCCCTTAATCTTGCGTACTCCTGAAGGTCGAGGATTGGCCGCCAATGACTGAACGGCATCGACAATACGAGGGACTATTGTTTTATCGATCCGTTTCAACTCCTTTAATGCCGAAGGCTTCCACTCAATCCGATACGTATCCATTCCGTTTCAGCTCTTCCATAACTCTGTTATGAGCAATCCCGGATTCATCGCGCCGCTCCGCAGCTACAGCAAGATCATTCAGATCTTCGAGCAGTTCCTCGTACTCCTTAAGAGGCAAAATCACTGCTCGTTTGTGACCATTGGCATCAGTTATGTAGTCAGGATTCAGGTCTTTGACTGATATCATGTCCCCCCCCGTTTTCGTATTCTTATACATCAATGTAACAGAAATCATCTTTATCTTTGAATATCACTTAACGACCTCCCTTGCCTGCTCAAGCCTAACTGGTCTTCAACTCTACCTGGACACCACTCGATACAGAAAAACCTGCCCAATACGACTGAAAAGAGCAATTGAGGATTTTCTCTTGAATCAATGGGTCAAATTGTTAGGGGCTCCGTTGTTCCGTAAACAAAACAACTCATCCGATCAAGAAACGACGAGACGAAACCTCTTGATCCAAAAAAACTATTTCCCGATACAAAACTGCCCGAAGATAACATTGAGCACCTCCTCGTTAACCACTTTGCCGGTGATCTCGCCGACGTAGTCGAGAGCGGAGCGGAGTTCGAAGGCTATGAGTTCGGTTTCGGATTGCGCTTCGATCAGTTCGCGGGCGTTCCGCAGTGCATCGGCGGCGTTGCGCAGGGCTTCGTAGTGGCGCATGCTGGTGACGAGCACGCTCGCGTCGTGCAATTTGTCCAATCCTTCGACCATCGAATTCATCTCTGCTTTCAGTTCACCCAAGCCCTCCTGTTTCAGTGCTGATATGCCGATCATCCTGCTCCCGGCCTTTTCCTCAAGAATCCGCATCCGCCTCCGACTGTCCTCAACGCTGTCAATTTTGTTAGCAACAACCAGCAGTTTTGTTTCAGGATACCTCTCGCGAAGACGGGTAGCAGCAACCACTTCTTCCTCATACATATCACTGCCAACGTCGAGCAGAAAAAGCACCAGGTCTGCCTCGGCAATTTTCTGGTAACTGCGCCGGACACCTTCATGCTCCACCTCTTCATCCACCTCGCGAAGTCCGGCGGTGTCGGTCAGGCGAAACATGGTCTTCTCATGAATAAAACACTCCTCGATGTAGTCTCTGGTTGTACCGGGCATGTGACTGACAATTGCCCGCTCTTCGCCGAGCAGGGCGTTGAGCAGCGTCGATTTACCGGCATTGGGCCTGCCTATGATGGCTGTAGCAACCCCTTCGCTCAGCAGCCTGCCGTGTTGGTAGGATTCCACAAGTTTTTCGACTTCCTTTTGCAGCATATCGACCTGTCCGCTCAACTCTTCTCGGCTCTGGAACTCAACATCTTCTTCGCTGAAATCCAGTTCGAGTTCGAGCAGGGCGCATGAATGCAGAAGCTGTTCCCGCAACGAATTCAGCTTCCCGGACAATGTCCCTTTCATCTGGTTCACCGCTGTACGGTAAGCCGATTCGGAACGCGCGTGGATCATTTCACCGATCGCTTCCGCCTGCAGGAGATCGATCCGCCCGTTCAGGAAAGCCCTTCGCGTAAATTCACCCGGCTCGGCAAGCCTGCATCCGTTGTCGAGCAGCAGTTTCAGCACATGCTTCGTCACCACCGGGCCGCCGTGACAGGTGATCTCAACCATATCTTCAACCGTAAACGAATCGGGAGACCTGAACACCAGCACGATCACCTCGTCGATCATCGAATCCCCATCATACAGCTTTCCGAAATGAGCGGTATATCCCGGTGAGTCGGCAAGAAGTGTTTCCGGGGAACGGGCTTTGGTAAATACCCGGTCGGCAATAGCCAAAACACCCTCGCCGCTCATCCGCACAACGGCCAGCGCCCCGACTCCCACCGGGGTCGCAACAGCGGCAACCGGTTCACCCTGAACGGGTAGAGAAGAAAGATCGCTCATAACCTTAGGGCGCCTTAATCGTTCAAAAAGCAGCTCTACATTGGCCTGACCACCATTTGGTCCGGCAGCATATCGTCAGGAAGTTCAATCAAAGAAAGAATCAAAGCGGCAACATCCACGGCATTCATCAGCTTTTTGGGTTCGATCCCCGCATGGCTGAAAAACTCCGTACCGGTTGATCCGGGGTTGATGCTGCAGACACGGATACCATATTCACGCAGCTCTTCCATCAGCGCTTCCGAAAAACCGTTGACGCCGAACTTTGACGCGCAATACGCACTGCCCCCCTTGAAGCCACGCTTCCCCGCGATCGACACCACATTGACGATCATTCCTTTTCGGGCAGCCTTCATTCCCGGCACGGTTTTTCTTGTACAGAGAAACATTGCTGTAAGGTTGGTTCCTATCAGGCGGTTCCACGTTTCCGGTGCGATGGTCTCGACATCGCCGAACACTCCGAAACCTGCATTGTTCACCAGCAGGTCAACCTGTTCATGTTTCCCGAATATGGCATCGAAGGCACTGTCGACTTCTTCCTGTTTCGCCACGTCGGTCTGCAGCCAGTGAAATCCCGGGTGATCAACCCTGCTTTCCCTCCTGCTTAGCCCGAAAACCCTCGCTTCCTTCGCTGTCAGCAGGCGACAAAGCTCAAGCCCTATTCCGGAACTTGACCCCGTCACCACCGCAACCTTGCCGTTTAGATTCATCGTAGGCCCTTTTTTCCTGAATCTTCTTTCTTTTCCGTTCCTGCCCTTATGTCATCTTGATCAAAAGTAAGGAATATTCATTGGAAATATTAACTTTGCCTGCATCCTATCAGGAACAACCAGGTGGAGCAAAAACCATGAAAACGTCCCGCGAAAAAAACATAGAACATCTCAGGGAAGACGTGCTGCATAATACAGGGAACAGCGTTGAGGAAAAATTCGACCGTGTGATCAAATTGGTAAAGGTGCTCCGCTCCGAATGCCCTTGGGATCGAAAGCAATCTCCGGAATCACTTGTGCATCTGCTGCTCGAAGAAAGTTATGAACTGGCTCATGCCATTGACGAAAACGATGACATGGAGTTGAAAAAAGAGCTTGGAGACCTTTTGCTGCATGTCATTTTCCAGATCATCATGGCCGAAGAGTCCGGGAAGTTCAATTTTTCCGAAGTTTTCGACGCCCTTTGTGAAAAACTCATCAGCCGCCACCCGCATGTGTTTGGCGAAACCGCTGCCGGTAACGAACAGGAAGTCGTCAAAAATTGGGAATCGCTCAAGCTGCAGGAAAAAGGACGCAGAAGCCTCCTCGACGGTGTTCCCAAAGCCATGTCGGAACTCCTCCGGGCTTACCGGGTGCAGAAAAAAGTTGCCGGTGTCGGCTTCGACTGGACCAGTGACGAAGGCGTGCTTGACAAACTTCTCGAAGAAATCGGTGAACTGAGAAAAGCCCGGACGAAAGAAGAAAAAGAGGTTGAATTCGGGGATATTCTGTTCACTATCGTCAATTACAGCCGCTTTATCGGAGCAAATCCCGAGGACTCACTGCGCAAGTCGACAAACAGGTTTATGAAACGTTTCATGGCCGTGGAAGAATTGGTCAACCAATCGGACAAAAGCTGGCAGGAACATACTGCCGAAGAGTTGGATGCATTGTGGGAAAGCGTCAAGAAGAAATTATAGCGCGGAAACCCCTTTCTATCCGCTCAACGGTGCAATTGAATCGCGGAATAAATAAAGGGCACCTCTATAAATTGTCGTGAGCGACATGAGTACGAGGCGGACAGAGCACAGAAACCGGAGTGTACATAGAGTACATGAGGATTTCGAGCACTGGC
>JANQGE010000043.1 GCA_028277485.1 Chlorobium sp. | reverse complement strand
ACTCTGTGTACACTCCGGTTTCTCCGCTCCGTTCGCCTTGCACTTGAACCGCTCATGACAATATATAGAGGTGCCCATATGAAGAGAATGCTGGAAAAGTTCCGGGACATAACAGCCCGCAAGCCTTCGGGGTGGCTGGGGAAGCGTTTGTACGAGGACCCCAAGGCGCATCGAGAGTCGTTTCGATTGATATTGGAAAAGCTCGATCTCAGAAGTGACGATTCCTACCTCGAGGTTGCCTGCGGCGGCGGGGTGCTGCTCGATATGGCGTTACGGACAGTGAGCCGGGCAGCAGCAATTGACCATAGCGCCGATATGGTGGAATTGACCATGGAGAGAAACAAGGCGGCGGTGAAGAGCGGTATCGCCGAGGTCGTGGAGGGTAATGCAGAGTCGCTCCCCTGGCCGGATGAGAGCTTTTCCTGCGCTGCCTGCGCCAACGCTTTCTTCTTCATTGAACATCCTGAACTGTTTTTGAGCGAGATATCCCGGGTGCTCGAACCAAAAGGCCGCCTGGTATTTACCACCTGTTCCGTCAAAACGTCTCTCATTGGTCGACTGTTCAAACGTCCGTACAACCTGAAGACATACCCGGACGAGCAGATGCAACGCATGCTCTATTCAGCAGGCTTCAGTGTGGCAGAAGTTGATACGGTATCGGGTATTCAGGTGTGGATGGCGCAGAAAGCATAGAAGGAATCACTAACCCATCGGGTTCTTTTCGCAGTAGTAATCATTGCAAGAACCAAATGATCATGCTGATCATTGAATGAGGCAGGTGAGACAACAAGGGCCGGTCTCCGTTGGCTCGCGAACTTTTCCGAGACACCATTCAGGTAAACATCGACTGGAAATGTGATTTTACGGACAACCAGATGATCACCCTTGATTTCAAACGCCAGCATGTCACTCTCTTTCAGTTGAGCTGCTTTGCGAATAGCTGCCGGAATGGTGATCTGCCCCTTGGACGTGATTTTAGCAAGTTTCATAATATTTTTTTATCAACTCCTTATACAAACCTTGCATGTAAGAATGTAAGGAAAGGTGCAAAATCAGCAAGGAGTATTTTTTACCCAAAGTCAAAACCCATTATTTGCAAAGGTTGCAAGTCATTGGCGTTCAACCGATTTTCAGTTCATGAACAACATTCAGGTTCTGATCCTTTACAATAAGCAATGCGTTGTTGATCTCGATCATTCCGCAGGAATAGTAAGGCGGCTCGGAGCGTTTGAGAAAAGCTGGCATGGTAAGGAAATGAATGCCGTAGCGTTCGACATATGCGCTCCGGTGCAGATGTCCCGCGAAGCAGGCGATGATGTTGTCGTAACGGCGGAGTATTTCGGTGATTTCATCATGGTTCCACAAAAGGCCATGCGGTTTGTCGGAGGTCTCTTTCAGCAGCGGGAAGTGGCAGAATATGATCGCTGCTTCGCCCGATTGTTTTGTCTCGTCGAGCTGCCGCACAAGCCAGTTGATCTGTGTCTCCCCGATGGCCCCGCAATAAAGAGTTGCCCAGGGATCACGGATTAACAGGTTTTTTCTTGACCGGTCGGGATCGGATTTCGGATTTGTTTCGGGATTGATATCCATGCCGTGCAGCACAATGAACCGTATGCCCTTCAAACTGAAAGTGTAGTAGGGCGAAGCGAGCCCGGTTTCTTTCAGGTAGCGCTCAATAGGAGCGCCAAGGCAGTGGTTGCCGGTTACGTGGTACAGTGTGCCGGGATAGTTTTGGAGGGCAGCGACTGCCCTGGCGAGGTTTTGTTCTGCTTCAGGGCCTTTACCATCGATAAGGTCGCCGAGCTGAACGGTGAAATCCACGTTGTTTTTCTGCCAGAAATCAAAACAGCACTGCATGCCGTTTGTTTCGGCGGACGGATCGCCGTTCCCGAAGTGGATGTCAGTGATGATTCCAAACTTCAGGTGACCACGAAAAGCAGACTGTTTATTCGATTTTTGCGTTGTGTTGCGTGTCACTTGTCAATCGTAACTGGTTTTTGGAATCAGTTTGTGAATTCCGAAAGATATTTTTCCATGAAGTCGTCGATATCGCCGTCGAGCACGGTTTCAATATCATGCCGCTCGTGGTTCGTCCTGTGGTCCTTGATCCTCCGGTCATCCATAACGTAGCTTCGTATCTGGCTGCCCCACTCGATCTTTTTTTTCTTGCCTTCGAGCTCCTGTTTCTTTGCCTCTTCTTCTTCACGCTGCTTCTGGTAGAGCTGCGCACGAAGCATTTTCATGGCGCGTTCCCGGTTCTGGAACTGTGAACGTTCCTGCTGGCAGGAGACAACAATGCCTGAAGGGATATGCTTGATGCGTACGGCCGTTTCAACCTTGTTGACGTTCTGCCCCCCTTTTCCGCCACTTCGAAACGTCGAAAGTTCGAGGTCTTCCTTGCGGATGTCGATTTCAGCGTCAGGCGGCGCTTCCGGGTAGGTAAAGACACTGGCGAACGAGGTGTGGCGACGTGCGTTCGAGTCGAACGGCGATACCCGCACAAGACGGTGCACGCCGTTCTCGGCTTTCAGATAACCGTATGCATAGGAGCCCTGGATTTCAAGCGTCGCGGTTTTGATACCTGCGCCTTCACCCTCCTGATAGTCGTCGGTAAACACCTTGAACCCCTTGCGCTCGGCCCATCGCATATACATCCGATAGAGCATCTCCGCCCAGTCCTGTGCTTCGGTTCCGCCCGCTCCTGCGTGTATGGTAATCAAGGCATTGCCCTGATCATCCTTGCCGGAAAGCATGTTTTTGAACTCAAGAGCAGCGATGTCCTGCTCGATTGCTCCAATGCGCGAGTCAATCTCTTCGGCGAGCGATTCTTCCCCAAGTTCTTCGGCGATCTCCAGCTCCTCTTTCAGGTCGTCGCTCTTTTTTTCAAGTTTCTGAAACTCTTCGGTCCAGACCTTGTGCTCGTTGATCTCTCTGAGCACCTTGTGGGCGTTCTGCTGGTCGTCCCAGAAGTTTTCTGCCGCGGTGATCTGTTCGAGTTCCTCTATCTTTTTCTGTCGTTCATCGACGTCAAAGATACCCCCGTAACTGTTCAATCCTGTGGCGTATCCCGCGGAGGCGTTCTTTTTCTGCTTCAAACATGATATGCTTTTCTCCTCATTGTGGACACCTCTATTGATCTGCTCCGTGTCTCGATGACTTTGTTGGGCGGATAGAAGAGGGCTAAGATACTCACGACAGTATATAGAGGGGTCCGATCATTGCCGTATCTCCCAACCCTAAAAAATCATTTTTTTCGCATAATGCAAACGCAACTTTTCCCTATTTTGCAGCAGTTTACAACAGATGAGCACCTCTATTATTGTCGTGAGCGCCTTGAGTGCATGGCGGACGGAGCGCAGAAACCCTCTCCCATCCGGCCAACGAAGCAATCATGGTGCGCAACAAATATAACAGAGGTGCCCAGATATATCCTTATTGCAATGGAGCATACATTTTACCAGCACAGGTCCAGCCATACCAACCGGAAATTTGACGGCAGGCGGCGTGTCATTATCGAGGGTGTTACACCTGAGATCGAAGACGGGCGCTACCCGGCTAAAAGGGTTACCGGAGAAACGGTTGTTGTCGGGGCGGATATTTTTCCCGATGGGGCAGATTGCGTTACAGCAATGCTCTGCTTCCGCCCTGAATCTACCCGTTCATGGAGGCGTACTCCCATGCAGCAGCTTGTCAATGATCGCTGGGAGGGAGAGTTTACGGTTGGTGAGCCAGGTTCCTGGGAGTTTACCATAGAAGCCTGGGTTGACCATTTCCAGACGTGGCGAAAGGGGCTGACAAAGAAAATCGAGGCCGGCCAGGAGGTTTCCCTTGAGCTCCGGATGGGGGCAGAGATGGTTGAAAAGGCGTCCAGCCGTGCGTCGAAAAAGGATGCAGTACGATTGAAAGAGCTAATGTCCGTCATGACAACGGGTGATGCCGGTGTTGCGGAGTCGGCGGCACAGTCTGACGAGCTTGACGGGCTGATGCACCGCTACCCGGACAAGGAGTTTGCTGTTCAATACGGAAAAGTGCTTGAGATAAAAGTCGACCAGAAAAAGGCCGGATTCAGCACCTGGTATGAGCTTTTCCCGCGTTCATGGGCAGAGGAACCGGGGAAGCATGGAACCTTCAAAGAGTGCAAGCGTCTGCTTCCATTGATTGCCCGGATGGGGTTCGATGTGGTCTACCTGCCGCCAATTCACCCGATCGGTTCGACAAAACGGAAAGGGCGGAACAATTCCCTCTTTGCCGGGCCGGATGATCCGGGGAGCTGCTGGGCGATCGGAAACAGCAAGGGCGGACACAAGTCGGTGCACCCCGAACTGGGTACCATGAAGGATTTCGAAGGGTTTGTTCAAGAGGCGGAAACACATGGTATTGCCGTTGCCCTGGATATTGCGTTTCAGTGTTCTCCTGACCATCCGTATGTGAAGGCGCATCCCCTGTGGTTTAAGTGGCGTCCTGACGGCACGGTACAATTTGCGGAGAATCCGCCGAAAAAGTATGAGGATATCCTGCCGATTGATTTCGAGACGGAGGACTGGAAGAATCTATGGATCGAACTCAAAAGCGTCATGCTTTTCTGGATGGAGAAGGGTGTCAGGATATTCAGGGTGGATAACCCCCACACCAAAGCGTTTCTTTTCTGGGATTGGGCGATCAGCGAGATAAGTGCGGAATATCCCGATGCTGTTTTTCTGGCCGAGGCGTTCACGCGCCCGAAAGTTATGGCAAGGCTTGCGAAAGGCGGGTTCAACCAGTCATATACCTATTTTACCTGGCGAAATACGAAACAGGAACTCCAGGAATATCTCCGGGAGCTGACCACCACGGAAGTCAAGGAGTACATGAGACCGAATTTCTGGCCGAACACACCGGACATTCTGCATGAAGAGCTGCAAACCGGGCGGCGTTCAACCTTCATTACCCGGATGGTGCTTGCGGCCACTCTCTCGTCGAACTATGGGATGTACGGCCCGGCATATGAACTTTGCGAGCATGTTCCTGTGAAGAAAGGCAAGGAGGAGTACCTCGATTCGGAAAAGTACGAGATCAAGCAGTGGGATATGGACAGGCCGGGCAACATCCGCGCCGAGATCACGGCGGTAAACCGTATCCGCAGGGAAAACAGTGCCCTGCAGCAGACCAACAACATCGAATTTGTCAGGGTTGAGGCCGGAGAAGGGCATGAACACGATATGCTGATGGGTTACGTGAAACGTTCACCGGACGACAGCAATATTATACTGACGGCTGTCAATCTCGACCCGCAAAACACACATACCGGGTGGCTGCGTTTTCCGCTTGAAAAGTTCGAACTGCCGCATACCCATCGTTTCAGGGTTGAGGATCTTATGAGCGGCCGCACCTATGAGTGGGACGGCGAGTGGAATTACATCGAGCTGAATCCCGACCACATGCCGGCACATATTTTTAAGGTTAACTTACATCCATAACGAATCACTATTCATGAAATCTACGAACATTGTAGGCCTCCGGGCTGTGATTCTCAAGGAGGAAGGTGCCCTCAATAGTATCTCCAATATCATGAGCAAACGTTATGCCGCGAGCATCTGAAAACTATCAGCCTGAACCGCTCTGGTACAAGGACGCTATCATTTACGAAGCCCACGTCAAGACTTTTTACGACAGCGACAATGACGGTGTCGGCGATTTCCAGGGGCTGCGCCGAAAGCTGCCCTACCTGGAAAGTCTCGGTATCACAGCTATATGGCTGCTTCCTTTTTATCCCTCGCCATTGAAGGATGACGGCTACGATATTGCCGATTACATGGATGTCAATCCGGATTACGGGACTATTGAGGATTTCAAGGCGTTTCTCGATGAAGCCCATGAGCGCGGCCTCAAGGTTATCACCGAGTTAGTTATCAACCATACTTCAGATCAGCATGTTTGGTTCCGGCGTGCCCGGAGAGCCAAACCCGGTTCGGTCGAGAGAAATTATTATGTGTGGAGCAGAGACCCCGGCAAATATGCCGATGCAAGGATCATTTTCCAGGATTTCGAGGCTTCAAACTGGAGCTATGATTCTGCGGCAGGAGAGTATTACTGGCACCGTTTCTATCACCATCAGCCGGATTTGAACTTCGAAAATCCGGCGGTTGAAAAAGCGATCTACAAAGTACTCGACTATTGGCTGGAAATGGGGGTTGACGGTCTGCGCCTCGACGCCGTGCCGTATCTCTATGAGAAGGAAGGTACCAACTGCGAAAACCTGCCGCGCACCCACGAGTTTCTCAGGAAACTCCGCAAGCATGTCGACCGGAAATACCCGAATCGGATGCTGCTTGCCGAGGCTAACCAGTGGCCTGAAGATGCGGCGGAATATTTCGGCGAAGGAGACGAGTGCCACATGAACTTTCATTTTCCTCTTATGCCGAGGATGTTTATGGCTCTTGAGATGGAAGACCGCTTTCCTATTATCGACATCCTTGAACAGACGCCGGAAATACCTGAAAACAGCCAGTGGGCATTATTCCTGCGCAACCATGATGAACTGACCCTCGAAATGGTGACCGACGAGGAGCGTGACTATATGCGCCGTGTCTATGCCAACGACCCCAAGGCGAGGATAAACCTCGGTATCCGGAGGCGCCTCGCGCCGCTGATGTCCAGCGACCGCCGCAAAATCGAGCTGATGAACATCATGCTGCTTTCCCTGCCCGGTACGCCGGTACTTTATTACGGGGACGAGATCGGCATGGGCGACAATTACTATCTTGGTGACCGCGACGGTGTCAGAACGCCTATGCAGTGGAATGGCGACAGGAACGCCGGCTTTTCGCGGGCCAATCCGCAGCAGCTCCAGCTTCCGGTTATCATCGACCCGGAATACCATTACGAAGCGGTCAATGTCGAGGTGCAGGAGAGCAACATCAATTCCCTGCTCTGGTGGATGCGGCACATGCTTGTTACCGCCCGGCGCTACAAAGCGTTCAGCAGGGGAGATATTACATTTATCCATGCTGAAAATCCGCAGGCCCTGATTTTCACAAGGAGTTACGAAGATGAAACCATGCTTTGCATCATCAACCTGTCAAAAAGCCCCCAGGCGATAAGGGTCGATCTCTCGGAGTATGAGGGATTCGTTCCCGAGGAGGTGTTCGGTCTCAGCCATTTTCCCCGGATACGCTCGACGCCTTATACCGTTACACTCGGTCCTTACGGATACTTCTGGTTCAGACTGGTTGATAGCCATGAGGAGATCGAAGACCGCCCGTACCTTGAACATACCTTTGCCAAAGTCTCTCACTGGCAGGACCTGTTCAATGGGAAATATCTCGAGCGCCTTGAGACCCGGATTCTGCCCAAGTATATCCGAAACTGCCGGTGGTTCGGCGGGAAGGCCCGCAAGATCGTCAGGGTATCGATAACCGAAAATATCGAGGTTAGGGAGCATGACAATATCCGTTACCTGATTGTTGAAGTACGTTACCCGAGCGGTTCAGGCGAGCTCTACCAGCTTCCCGTATCCTATGTCCCCGCGGAGCGGATAAACCCCGAAGATGAAGACTTTTCAAAACAGGTTATCGTGAAAGTTAAGACGGGGGACAGCGAAGGTTATCTGTGCGATGCAACCTGGCAGGATGATTTCCGGAAGGTGCTGCTCGGGATGATTGCCGGACAGTCCGATTTGAGAGGCAAGGCCGGAAAGATCACATCCCTGCGCGGAGCAAAGCTCGAAAGCTTTCTTAACGGGACAACCGTTGAGGAGGTTGAATCTTCACTGTTCGGGGCTGAACAGAGCAACACCTCAATTATGTATAATGACTCGCTCTGCCTGAAACTCTACAGGAAAATCTCTCCCGGAATCTCTCCTGAAGTTGAGATTTGCCGCGTACTGACCGAAAATACGAAGTTCGGGAGCGTTCCGTTCTATCTTGGCACACTGAATTACACCAGAAGTCGCAGGGAGCAGTGTTCCCTCGCTGTTCTTCAGAATTATGTGCCGAACCAGGGGGATGCATGGTGGGTGACACAGAATTTCGTACATCGCTACTATGAAAATGTGCTTGCAAGGATGCACCAGATTGAAAAAATTCCTGTACTGCCTCCCCTTGGTGCAAGAAATGTTGCGATACCGGAAATTATGCACGAATTGATCGGGGAGGTATACCTTGAAATGGTGGAGAAGCTTGCCAAAAGAACGGCAGGCATGCACAAGGCGCTTGCCTCGAGAAGACTGGGTACTGATTTTGCCCCGGAACCGTTTACAACGCTTTATCAGCGGTCCATCTACCAGTCCATGCGGGAGCAGGTGAAGAGGGGGATGGTGATGCTGAAGCAGCAGAAAAAGAAGATTGCTACCGAGTATCAGGAACTTGCCGGGGAGATCCTTGACAGCGAACAGGCTATTCTGCAGCAGCTTTCCCATATCAAGCAGGGAAAAATAGACGGCGGAAAGATTCGGATTCATGGTGATTATCACCTCGGCCAGGTGCTTTTTACCGGCAAGGATTTTATCATCATTGATTTTGAAGGAGAGCCTGCCCGGTCGCTCAGTGAACGGAAGCTGAAGCGTTCTGTGTTCAGAGACCTGGCCGGCATGATGCGTTCGTTCCATTATGCGGCTTTCAGCGTGCTTGTCACGGACCAATCGATAAGGCCGGAAGACAGAGAACATCTGGAACCCTGGGCGGAGCTGTGGAGCTTTTATGTAGGGCAGCATTTCTATGAGATGTACGCAAGAGATATCAAAAGAAGGGGGCTCATTCCAAAAGACATTGAGCAGCAGGGACTCCTGCTGCGTGCCTATCTCATGGACAAAGCCATTTATGAGCTGAACTACGAGCTGAACAACCGGCCTGAGTGGATTGGTATTGCCTTGAAAGGGTTACGGAGGCTGCTTGAATCTTGAAGGCACCTCTATTAATTTGTTGCGCGTCCTGATTACTTCGCTGGCCAGTGCTCGAAATCCTCATGTACTCTATGTACACTCCGGTTTCTGTGCTCTGTCCGCCTCGTACTCATGTCGCTCACGACAATTTATAGAGGTGCCC
>JANQGE010000023.1 GCA_028277485.1 Chlorobium sp. | reverse complement strand
GTCAAGATCGGCCGACAGATACTCACATGGGGTACGGGAGACCTGGTTTTTTTGAACGACCTTTTTCCCAAGGACTGGCAATCGTTTTTCATCGGTCGCGACCCGGAATATTTGAAGGCGCCGTCAGATGCCGTGAAGCTGGGATTTTTTTCCGACATCGTCAACGTCGATCTGGTCTATACTCCCCGATTCGATCCGGACAGATACATAACGGGTGAATACATCTCTCACTGGTCCCCTCTGTCGGGAAGCATAGCGGGGGATGAGGTGGCAACGGCTGTGCGGACTCCCGATACATGGTTTGCGGATCATGAAATAGCGATTCGCATTCATAAAAACGTGAACAACTATGAATGCGCCCTGTACGGGTATCGGGGATTCTGGAAAATGCCGGATTATGACGTTCTGTCCCGTGAGAAGAGCCACCACAGATTGCATGTTTACGGCGGGAGTGTCCGAGGGAGCCTCCTTGGCGGAATCGGGAATCTTGAGTTTGCGTACTACCGCTCGCTGGACGATAGCGAGGGGGGCGATCCGTCGGTGAGCAACTCCGAAATTCGCGGCCTGATAGGCTATGCGCAGGATATAGCGAAGGATTGTAATCTCAGTGTCCAGTATTATCTGGAAGCGATGCTCGACTATGACAAGTACGAGGAGACCGCAGGTGAAATGAAAAAGGACGAGTACCGCCATGTGCTGACGATGCAGGCGACGAGGCTGCTTTTGAACCAGACGCTTGAATTGTCGATCCCGGTCTACTATTCGCCAAGTGACAACGACGGCTATCTGAGGCCGAGAATTACCTACGACTATACGGATGACGCAAGCTTTGTCGTTGGAGGAAATCTGTTTTTCGGTGACGATTCCTCGACGTTTTTCGGTCAGTTGAAGAACAATACAAATGTATATACGGCATTTCGCTTAACCTTTTAAGGGACACCTCTATGTATTTATTCCGCGTTCCAATTGTTTCGTTGAGCGGTGCTCGAAATCCTCACGTACTATCAGTACGCTCCGGTTTCTGCGCTCCATCCGCCTTGCTCTCGAACCGCTCATGACATTTTTTAGAGGTGCCCATAATTCACCAAGAGAAAAAAAAGGGAGAGAGGGTGTGAAGTTGAAGAAAAGGAATCAGTTGGCAGTTGGCAAAAGAGTAGTGACGAGTGACGGCGCTTCGGCTTCGCCGGGCGCTTGGTGACGACGCCCGGACTTCGTCGGGCTTAGTGACCAGTTGGGGAAACGATCGATTCAGTCGGCAAACTGCAATGAGTATGTCGGGGAATTGCTGAACCGTAGGGGCAGCCCCCTGTGGCTGCCCGAACTGGCGTTGGTTATTGATACCGATACCGACGGCGAAGCCCGAGTGACATCACTAAGCCTGACACCGTCAGGCACCGTCACCAAGTCCGGCAACGCCGGACGACGTCACTATGTATCTCGTCACTGCGCGACAGCGCTTTCCGACGGCGAACCCCGAAAGTAATAATTAACCAATAACAAATGGAGGAAGATATGAACATGCAAAAACCAGAACATGATTTTTCCGGTATCGAGAGTATCCTTATCGACGGTATCGCGTCGGGACTGTTTATGGAATCTGTTCGCGTAAAACTTTTCGATATCATGGAATCCCCTGTGACGCCGGATCAGATTTCCCGGCACATTCCTCTCGACAAGGCGCTGCTGCAGGCGCTGCTCGATTTTCTGGAAGCGAGGGAGCTGATCGTCAACAGTGACGGTTACTACGTCAACTCTCCGCAGACGGCAGAGTTTCTCGTGTCAAGTTCGCCTTTTTATCAGGGCGGTATACTCGATATGCAAGCCCGGCTCGGTGAATCGGCGTCAGCTTCGATGCGCAAGCAGCTGCAGAAACACGTGAAGAAACATGACGAAACTGTTTCAGAAGGGGCCATGCAGGAAGGCGGCTCCAGGAACGGTTTTCTGTCTGGGCCTGCCCAGTTCGCTCTGCGCGGCACGTTGCAGGATACCGTGGCGTTCATAACCGGGCTCGACCGGTTCCGGGAGGCGGAGACGATGTGCGATATAGGGGGCAACCGCGGGCACTATACAACGGCGTTGTTGGACAGGCATCCTTCGCTCACTGCCGTGATTGCCGAAGTGCCCAAACTTGCTGCCGTGATCGACAAGGAGTTTCAGTATTCCGGGTATCGAGACCGGGTTTCCGTATTGCCGTTCGATCTTCGTCTCGATGCTTTGCCGAAACAAGCGTATGATTTGGTTTTGGCATCTTTTTTACTGCATATTTTTGCCGATAATCTTCATGGAACGGTGAAAAAAATCGGCAGCTCGCTGAAAGACGGAGGGGTGTTTGTTACTCAAAATCTGGATCCGGGGTCGCAGTATGGTTGTCAGAAAGAAAAGGCCGTCAGAGAACTGATGACCACGGCGCTGGGTTATCCGACGCACTATCTTGACAGGGGACGGCTCGAAAAAGCCCTGCGCGCAGCCGGGTTTATTGATTTCACGGAGCGAAGAACCGGGCCTGACGGATCGAGCTATATTCTCGCTGCCGTAAAACAAGGATAAAGGGTTCTTCAAGGGCACCTCTATTAAATTTATTCCGCATCATGATTATCTCGTTGGTCGGATAGTAGAGGGTGTCGCTCATGACAATTAATAGAGGTGCCCTTATGAGGCAGTTAACCTGAATAATTCACCAAAGGAAGAAAAAAACTTAATCGGGAATCGGGGTCGGGTTTCGGGGTCGAAAGGGAATCAGTTGGCAGTCGGCAAGGGGATAAGGAAAAGTCAAAATTCAAAAGTTAAAAGTCAAAAAGGGGAAAGTTGGCAGTGAGGAATGAGCAATGAGGGAAGATGGAAAAAAAGGAGTTAGGGAAAAGAAAAGATCGATTCCCGATCCCGATAGCGACGGCGAACCCCGAAAGAAGAACAATCGGGGGTCGGGTGTTTGAACTCTCATGAATTATTCGGGTTAAGCGGATAGAAAAGGGTTTATGACCGGGGCTCATGAAAATACATTGAAGTGCTCTTGTTTTTACTCTCTTTGGCGAGTGTCTTGGGGTTTATCCCGAACTCTTTCCGGAACGATCGTGTAAAATGACTGAGGCTGGAGTGTCCTACTGCAAAAGCAGCCTCCGTTATATTGCATTCATGGTTTGCAATCAGGTCGCGCGCTTTTTCAAGACGTACGGTCCTCAGGTACTCGAATGGACGTATACCAAGTATCTCTTTGAATCCCTGGACCAGTTGATTGTGATTAATCCCCACTCTGAGAGCGAGATCCAGTGCGCCCGGAGGATCGGCCATTTCTTTTCTCAGGATCTCACAGGCGTAGTATATCTTCTCCACAGTATGATCGACAACCTGCTTTCGAGGTGTCGTTCCTGTCAAAAGTTCCAGTTGTCTGAGCTGCAGGGCAACCAGTTCAAGCGCCTTGGCCTCCAGGAAGAGCGTTTCATGGGGATTGTTTATAAAAGAATCAAGCGCTTGATATCCACATATTTTTTGGGCAAAACCTATGCTTTTTGATCCGGAAGGTTTTCCTTTTCTGCCGGCATTGTAATCAAGAAGAGCCAATGTCTCAACCAGTTCGTTGCTGCTCTTTCCGGTCAACGTTTCAAAAACGTGAGGCTCCATACACACAATGAGTGTCCGGACAGGCGTATTACTTTGTACCTCCATGAAAAGAACAGGTTCATATCCGGGAAGTTCTATATTGGAGAGGCCTCTTCCCACGAAAACTCTGGGCTTGGCATAAGCAATACGCCTGACACCTGAAAAGCAATCGAAAAATGCGATAACAGGCGGGCCCGCCTTCTCTCTGGATAGCCGGATTTCCCCCTCACCGTATAACGAAAAATTCTGTAATACTAAAGAGATACCGCGTTGAAAGGATTTTACCTCGGACAAGTAACCGGAGCCGTAACCGGGATGCAGGCCGACCGACTGCAGTTGCCCATTAGCCCAAAAAGAGGCATCATCAACCAGTTCCTGCATATCGATTGAGACCATACTACTCACCATCACCATGCCATAAAATGGATCGAACGCAAAAAAAAATGGATCAAAGGCAAACGCCTTTTGTGATTTTTTACGATAATCATAGCTCCGGTAATTTAAATATATTTTGACAAAATATAAATAAGTGCCTTAAAAAACACTATTAATACGCCCTCTGAACCTGTTTGATAGAAGGCATTATCATGGAGTAAGCTATGAAGGAAGTTTTGTGTAAAAGGGTACCTGTTACGATAATCCTTGTGTTCGGAATACTGCTTGCTTCGGATACATTCGGTGAAACAAATGAAGACGAGAAGGTTGACATGGTAGAAATGGAAACCATCACCGTAACCGCACAGAAAAGAGAAGAGGACGTGCAAAAGGTTACGGAATCGATTACAGTCCTGTCCGACACATTTGTAGAAGATGTACAAATTGAATCGACAGAGGATATATGGCACTATGTTCCCAACCTGTCAACGGCAAACGCGGGATCGAGGGACTATTTTAGCAGAATAAGAGTCAGGGGTATTTCCAATACAGCCTTCGGCGATCCGGCAGTGTCCTTGTTTATCGATGACGTATCCTATGCCGGTGTGTATGCCTTTAATTCCGCTTTGTTCGATATCGAAAGAATCGAAGTGTTGAAGGGCCCCCAAGGAACTTTGTACGGTAAAAACACCTCGGGTGGCGCTATCAATATTGTCACCAAATCTCCTGGGGATACATTTGACGCCAGGTTCGGGGTTGAAGCGGGGAATTTCGACAAGCGGGAGATCAATGGTGTAATAAATGCCCCCCTGTATGAAGACAAGCTGTACTTCAGGTTAGCCGGTTTGTATTCCGCCCGTGACGGGTACATTAAAAACCTGTTCACCGGCGGGGATGTCGATAATCAAGAAACGATCGCAGGCACTGCAAGCTTGTTTTTTACGCCGGCGGATAATCTATCGTTCGATCTGACGTTCAGAATCCATGATTTTAATGACGATGGCGGGTTTCCAATGGTTGCAGGGGATAAAAGCAGGTACCAGGAGGCTACGGGCTTCGCTATAGATGATTTTGAAACAGCAACGGATTTTATCGGGGAAAGTTCTTCGAAAAATCAGACGACATCCCTGCGAATGAGCTATGAGCTGGGCGATTTTGATCTGGTCTCGGTCACGGCCTACAGGAATATGGATAATGAAAGCACACTGGATGCCGACTTCACACCGGATGAGCTGTACTTAGGATTTAATGCCGTAGAATCGGAATCCATCTCCCAGGAATTAAGATTACAATCCAGGGACTCGGATGAATCGTTCAAATGGCTTGCAGGATTGTACTATGGCGATGATGAGAAAGATTATGAAACCGGATACAAGCTGGGCAGGCTCTATGCAGATATGATGGGAGTCCCCATCTATACGGCAGAGATACACTCGGCAGCCATAGGGGCTGAAGACATGGCCGTTTTTGGACAGGGCACGCTAAGATTTTTTAACGATGCCCTGGGTCTGACAGCCGGCCTTCGTTATGAAAGATCAAAAAGAGCCCTGGATCATCAACATACGTTTGGCGGGTTCCCGGTTGCAGCACCGATCGACGGCCTGGAAGAGACCTACACGGAACTCCTGCCCAAGCTGGCCGTAGATTACCGCATCGATGAAGACATCATGACCTATGTCAGTGTCGGGAGGGGCTATAAAGCCGGAGGATTTGCCTATGCAGTCGATGATCCCGCACTGGCCGGTTTCGATCCGGAAATATCGACCGCATTCGAGTTGGGCCTTAAAACCGAGTTCCCGGAACTGGGACTGAGAGTCAATGTTGCCGGCTTTTATACCAAAGTGGATGACTATCAGGACAGAGTGCAACGTGATATCATGACAGTGATCCAGGAAAACGTCTCGGAAACAAATATTTACGGCTTTGAGCTGGAGGCCTCCATGCCGCTGTCCGAAACCCTGTCATTAAACGGTTTCCTCGGTTACACCCATGCGGAATACGGCGACTACCTCGATCCGTTGACCCTGGTCAATTACAAGAATAATCGTGTTTCTCAGATCCCGGAATATGATTCCGGGTTGTTTCTGGAATACAGGGACTCGTTCGGCTTGTTTGCCCGGGCTGAAGTGCAGCTTTTTGGAAGCAGCTACTTTGACAGAGCAAATACCGTAAAGCAGGATTCTTATGCTCTTTTCAACATGAAAGTGGGATATGAACAGGATACGTGGGATATCTACCTGTCCGGGAAAAACCTGACGGACAAACAATATTTCCTGGATGGTGTTGTTGACCCGACGCTCGGATTTGTGGGTACTGTCGGAGAGCCCAGAACCGTCAGCCTGAGTTTTAATTACAGGCTTTAGGGCAGCACCTTTATTTGTTTGTTGCGCACCATGATTACTGCGTTGGCCTTGCTTTTGAACCAACAGGGTACCCTGCATAGAGGTGCCCTGTTACTATGGATCTGGGATTTCGCCGATCGCTAAACTCTGTTCGCCGTCCGTTAGCAGGGGAAGGCGTGTGGATACTACCTTAATACATGTTAGGCCGGGAGAAACTTAATCGGGAATCGGGGTCAAATGGATTGCGGTGATTCCGATACCGACGGCGAACCCCGAAAGAAACAATCGGGGGGTCGGGTGTTCGGATTCTCATGAATTATTCAGGCTGAATTGAGCGATTGTCGAACATCCCGACAAATCGAGGGTGGAAGATAAACATGAATGAAAAAGACGAACATGGACAATACGCATAACAATGCCCCGGGAGGCGGTCAGGATAATTTCTGGTACAGGCTGACAGCCAACATTATCCGTTTTCGCTGGCTGTGGCTGATCGGTGTCATAGGTGTTACGGCGATTTTCTTCAGCCAGATGTCCAAGGTGCGGTTTGACAACTCCAGTGATATCTGGTTTGTCGAAGGCCATAGTGCTATAAAGGCGAAAGAGCGGTTTGACAACGCCTTTGGCAACGCCGAGTTTACCTTGCTGTTGTTCACCAGGGAAAGAACACCGTTCACAGCCGAAAATCTCGAGGCCATGTCCTCGCTGACCGAACGGTTCATGGAGACCGTGCCTTACGCGCGCAAGGTTACCTGGCTGGGTAATGTCGAGCAGATACAGGGGGTCGAGGGCCGGGAGCAGGAGGTGTTGATCGAGGATTTTCTGGCGGTTATTCCCGAGACCAGGGCCAAGATCGATAAAAGACTGAAAGAGGCACTGGTTGAGCCCGAGCTTGTCGATAACCTGATATCGAGGGACGGCACCGTTCTCACCATGCTGATCGAACTGGATACCTATCCCGGTGAAGAGGAGGACAGCAATCCCCGTTACACGGTCGCAGAGGCAGTCAACGCAGTGCTTGCCGAAGAGGCATACAGCGGGCTCAAGCCGTATGTTGCCGGAAGCCCCCACTTCAGTTATGAGTATGATGCGCTTGCCAAACAACAGACCTCCAAACTGTTCATGCTGATCATCCTCGTGATGGCGGTCCTGCTTCTCTGGCTGGCCCGCGGGCCGCGGGGGATTGTCGTTCCGTTGCTGATCACCATTATTGCCGTGTTCTGGACAATCGGTACCATTGGAGCGATCGGTTTTACCATGAATCTTTTGAGCATCGCCCTGCCGACCATGCTCATCTGTGTGGGAATCGGGGATTCAATGCATGGCATCACCGCTTTCCACGACTATGTGGACCGGGGTGAATCGCGGATCGATGCCCTGAAAAAAGCGTTCGGCGAGGTGGGGGGGCCTATCATGCTGACTTCGCTGACCACGGCAGCCGGATCTCTGGCATATCTGACAACCTTTGTGAAACCGTATCGGGAAATGGGCGTCTATATTGCCTGCGGTGTCTTTTATGCCTTTGTTCTTACTGTTATCCTGACCCCGATTCTCTACTCGTTCGGGAAAAAATATCCCAAGCCAAGCCGTAAAAGAAACAACAAAGAAAGTGCCGGGGACTTCTTTGACCGGTGGCTTCAACTGGTGTATCGTGTCGTTGTCAAGCATCCGCGAACGATCATTGTGTTTTTTAGTACCATCCTGATAGTGACGTTCTGGGGCTTCACGAACATAAAGGTTGAATCCAATACCGCGAAGCTGGTTTTCAAGAGTCAACCGCTTCGCCAGACCATGGATATCATCGATGAACGGCTGGGGACGAACTTCTCACTGGAATATCTGCTGAACACGGGAGAAGAGTCCGGGATAAAAGATCCGGAGTTCATGGGAAAGCTCGACAAGCTGATGGTCATGGCCGAAGAGCATCCCCTTGTGACCAAAGCGACTTCCGTGACAACGGTGCTCAAGAAAATTCGTCGTGCGCTCAATGGCAATGATCCTGATTTCTATGCCTTGCCTGAGTCCAGGGATGCTTTGGCACAGTACCTGTTCCTCTATGAGAGTTCAGGAGGGAGTACCCTTGATATGCTTGTCGGTTTTACCTACGACCAGGCCCGGCTGTCCCTGAAAATGAAATCGCTCGATACCTATGATGCGCGTAAGCTTTCAGATTTCATGCATGCAAATATTGACACGCTGTTTACGGACGGGGAGGTGGAAATCATTGAAGCCGGCGGAATGAGAAACTATCTGGCCCTGAACGATATATTGTTCGAGGGGCAGAGAAACAGTTTCATTGCCGCCCTTTCGGTGATTACCCTGGTGATGATCATCGTCCTTCGCTCTTTCAAGCTCGGATTGATCAGCATGATCCCCAATGTGTTGCCGGTTTTTGCGACCATGGGTTTCATGGGCCTTTTCGGATTTTATCTCGATGTCATTACCATCAGTTTCGCCGCCGTGATTATCGGTGTGGCCGTTGATGACTCTATCCATTTTTTCACTCGCTTCAAATCCGAGTTCAGCAGAACGGGCAATTACGAGAATGCATTGAAAAGTACCCTCGGCAGCGTTGGCCGGCCGTTGACATTTACTACCATGATACTGGTTATCGGAAACGGGGTGTTCCTGTTTTCCTACCTGCTCGGGTTTTTCAAACTCGGCCTGTTGTTCGGCGTTGCGTTTACATGGGCGCTGATGGCGGATTTCTTTTTTGCCTCTGCATTGATAATGATTTTAAAACCTCTCGGTCCTGAATTGCCGGGGCCGGCATCCATTGAAAAGGAGAACAAATGATACGAATGACTGTAAGCCTGATCTGCTTGATCCTGTTGTCTGCCGGGATCGGATATGCGGAGCCCACCGGACGCGACATCATGGTGAAAGTCGACGAGGTCGATAACAGCCGGGATGCGGTGATGTCCTCCATGATGGTGATAGAAAGAGGCAACTCAAAGCTGGTCAGGCGCATGGAGAGCCGGACCAAGCAGTACGGAGAAAGCCTCAAGGACGAGCGTACCCTGATCCGGTTTGTCGAGCCCGCCGATGTCCATGATACCGCCTATCTTACCTGGTCCTATGACGATCCGGAGCGGGAAGATGACATGTGGGTGTACCTGCCGGCGGAAAGCTTGGTGCGGAGGATCAGCGGCGGCGGTAAAAAGGGCGCCTTCATGCGTTCCGATCTCGCAAACGAGGATATCGAGGACCGGGCCGTGGATGACGACGAACATACGTTGACGGGTGAAGAAGAAGTGTCAGGTGTTGCCTGTTATGTCGTCGAGTCGGTGCCGCGTCCGGAACTGAAAAAAGATACCAACTATTCCAAACGGGTGCAGTTTATCCGTAAGGATCTCTACCTGCCCGCCAGAATAGACTATTACAACAAACGCGGCAAGCTCCTGAAGACCGCGACTTTTGGCGGTTATAAACAGATCGACGGAATATGGACCGTCACCCGGTTTCTTTACGAAACCCCCAGGCGTAAGACCCGGACCCTGTTGCAGCGCTCGAATATCTCATATAACCAGGGCCTTGGCGATGCCTTGTTTCTGCAAAACAATCTGATGCGATGAAGATCACGTAACCATTGGTCAGACATTTTACCGGAGTATCAGCCATCAGCCAGACCGCGAGAATTCTTGCTCTGCTCATTTCCCTGCTGATCCCCTTGACAGGCGCCCGGGGAGATGAATCCCCACCGGATGTTGAAGCGGAGGAGATAGAAGTTTCAGGGAACGGGATAAAGGGGGACCCTTTTGCCGACGATGATCTTTTCTCTTCGGATTTTGCCGACGATTCCTCGGAAGCTCAGGTGCCGCAGAACCGGGTGAAGCTGGAACTGCGCGGTTATCTGGAGAGCCGGAACCGCTTGAGGACCACCGATTCCGGGTTGATGTCCACAAGGCAGCGCCTGTGGCTTGAAGGTCACGGCGGCTACGGAGCCACGGAAGCCGTCGGGGCCGAGCCCCCTTTGCGGGTGTTTGTATCGGGCGCCGTTGACCTGGACCCCGCTGCGGCAGACCTGTCTGATGACCATGACACTGCCAGGATCTATCTGGAAGAAGCCTTTCTGACCGTGGACCGGCCGGGGTGGAATGCGGTGATCGGTCGAAAGATCCACCGGATAGGAACCGGGGACGGCATCAATCCGCTGGATCTGATCAACCCGCTGGATTATCGTGATCCGTTCGCCACCGGCAAGTCCGATGCCCGATTGCCTGTCCTGCTCGGATTGGCGACGATCAATCTGTCGGTTTCAGGCTCTTTCCAGGAGGCAAACCTCGATGTGATCGTGGTGCCTCTGGCACAGGTAAACCAGCTCAATTCCCCGGGCTCGGCCTGGGAGAGCCCCGGACTTCAAAAACTGAGGGCCGGACACCGTGAGGGAGCCTATGTCCTTGAAGATCAGAAAGAGCCGGACCGGGCCTTTGACCAGGCAGAGGTTGCAGTCAGGCTGGCCGCCACCCTGTCCGGCTGGGATCTGTCGCTGATCGGTTTTTACGGTTATCTCGACTCGCCGGTGTTCGAACGGGAATACCGTTCCGGTCCCGGCGTCATGCAAACCCTGTATATCACGCCGATCCATCCCGACTTTTCCGCTTTCGGATTTGCCTTCGCCAAGGGACTCGACCGGTCCACCCTGCGCGGCGAGCTTGCGTTGAAACCGGACCTGCCCGTTATGACAAAGGATAATAGTCTTCCAGGGTTTTCCCGGACAACGGTAATGGAGGGGGTGCTCGGTATCGACCGTACTTTCGGGACCAATCTGTATGTCAACCTGCAATATTTTTTTTCCCGTACCTCGGAGGCTGAATATCTCATCAGCGACACATGGGCCCACGGCATCACGTACGATGTGCACGACACCTTTCTGCGGGATGATCTGGAGGCTGGCGTAAGAGGTATAGTCGGCTTTACCGGTCAGGGTTGGAGTTTTGAGACCTACGCTGAATACCAGCTCGCGGACGACTGGCTTTTCCAGGGCTCGCTGCTCTTTTTCGAAGGTTCCGAATCCGGGGCGTACGGCCAGTTCGGCGATAACGATATGGTAACACTGCGTGTCCGGTATTCGTTTTAGGGCACCTCTATTTATTTATTCCGCGATTCAATTGCTTCGTTGATCGGATAGGAGAGGGTTTCTGCGCTCCGTTCGCCTCGCACTTGAACCGCTCATGACAATAAATAGAGGTGCCCTAAAGAAAGGAGGCCAATGGCTCGTAAGGTGCAGGATTAATTTTTTTTTGACGAAAAGTTATTTTTATTTGGACAAATTAAAAATATGCTTACATTGTAGATGACACTGGTTGTGTTACCATTGTTGATTCTCCTTCCTAAGCCCCTCTGCAAGTGCCACAGAGGGGCTTTTTTTATCATCGATTCTGTAATCCCGGAGTGTATGCAGAGGTCATTCGACCCCGAAACCCGATTCCGACCCCGATCTCCGAAAGAAAGAAAATCGGAATTCGCCGTCGCTATCGGCATCGGGAATCGATCTTTTCTTTCTCCCCTTGCCTAATGGGGTTCCCTCTTGTCACCGGTTACTCGTCACTTTTAAAAATCGGGACTCGTGATAAATTCTCATAGGGGATCCAGCGAGAATTTTTTTGTTTTTAATTTGTCTAAATAAATCAGATTTGTATATTGCTTCTGTCCTCCTATGTTCGATTCTCCTTGTTCTTTCAACCCCTCTGCAATCGGGCAGCAGAGGGGTTTTTTAAGACACTGTCGGATTGTATTGAAAAGCTGAAACAGCAGGCACTATGCTCAGTGAGTCCAGTGAAATGTACTTGCAGGCCGTTTTCCGTTTGTCGGAAAAAAACGGCGAAGTAACCATCGGCCAGATTGCTGAAGCGATGGGGCATAGCGTGTCTACCGTGTCTGAAAAGGTGCGGCGGCTGACCGATCAGGGGCTGCTTGTGCATGAATGGCGTGAAGGGGTTGCGTTGAGCGAGGAAGGTGAACGTGTTGCCGGAAAGCTGCTTAGAAAAAGAAGGCTGATTGAAACCTTTCTGGTTCGTATGGCCGGGTATTTGCCCTATGAGGTTCATGAAGATGCGTGCCGTCTGGAACATGTTATTTCGGAGCGGCTGACCGAGGCCATGGACAAAATGCTGGATTATCCGGTAAGAGATCCGCATGGTCATCCGATACCTTCTTCCGACGGCAAGCTGAACAAAAAAGATACGGTTCCTCTTTCTACAATCGGGCCGGGAAAGCAGGCAAAAGTCTCGGCTATTTGTACAACTGATGCTGAAATGATGAAATACATCGATGATCTGGGTTTCAAGCCGGATAGTACATGCATGGTTGTCGAGAAAGCGCCGTTCGATGGTCCCGTGACAGTTGCCATGAATGGAAAAAAAGTGCCGATAGCTGTATCGCTGGCTTCATTGGTCGAGGTGGAACCCCTTGACCGGTAAAACACAAAACGTTGTCATTATGAATAGGGATGTGCCGAAATTTCACAAGCCTGTTTTCCTGAAGTGGAAAAACAAGCTGGGTTCCGTCGATAACTTGCAGGAGTTTTTTGAGCGATGGCTTTTTGTTCAGGTATCCGGTGTCTTGTTTGGCGGTAAAACCGGAGAACTGCTGATTGTAAGAAAAGGTTTTTTCAACATGCCTCTGGACAGTTGCCTGGGGCATGTCGGTTCATTTTGTGTTTCATGGGGCTTGCAGTACAAGATGCTGGTGATGACCGGGCATTCCCTGAAATTTATTGTTTACAGGGAAGATGCGGTCAATCTGCGTTTAAAGAGAGCCTCTAAGAGAATTCTTCACTGTCGTTTGAGATATCCGTTCGGGCTTAATGCGAAAACTTTCCTCCATGAACTTGCGAACCGCTGGCAGGAAAGCGGCCGTATTCCCCACGAAATCGGCATTGCGCTTGGCTATCCCCTGAAAGATGTCTGGGGTTTTATGGGCCTGAACAGTTTCAGGTGCAACGGGAGCTGCGGCTGGCAGATTTTTGGTAATCCTGAACCCTCGATAAAAACCCGCGCCCGGTATGAAGACGCCCGCAGAAAAGCCGAGAGCCTTCTGCAGGCGGCCTGATTTGAACAAATCAACCATCGGCGACACTGATCGGGAGTTTCATGCCATCCCGACTTGTCGGGATTTGCCGATGCCTTACCCCGCACGATCGGACGAACATACGTTTGACCGATGCTTATCAACCGGTCTGCAATAGTCCTCCTCTTGGTATAGCACATCACCAACTGCTGACGGTACAGTTCGCTGATCACCAGTCCGGTACCGCCGTGGCTCCAGAACGGTCAGGGAGACGGTGAACCACGGTCTTCTGGTCATCGAAAAGCCGGATGGTGGAATCATGAAAAAAGCAGCTTGGTTTTATCGGGGCCTGATTATTCGTGAGGTGCGAGATTAATTTTTTGATTGAAAATTATTTTTATTTGGACAAATTAAAGATATGCTTACATTAAAAACGACACTGGTTACTTTTAACCATTGTTGATTCTCCTTCCTCAGCCCCTCTGCAAGTGCCACAGAGGGGCTTTTTTTATCACATAGAGGCTCCTTTTAATCAGCCTTGTACAATACACTCTTCCGGACAAACCGAGACGCATGCCTGAACGTCGAGACCAGCGCACTCGTTGCACGTTTCGGGATCGATAACGTAAACATCATCGCCGGCAGAGATCGCACTGACCGGGCATTCCGGCTCACATGCCGCACAGTATGTACATGCTTCAGTAATGAAAAGTGACATGATAGTTCTTCTTTAAGGGTTTATAAAATTTAAGGGCGTTTATCATATATCATCTGCACGTTTATGCCTTCGTAATAGCTTCGGACGGACACTGTGGTACGCAGCGTACAGCTGACATGTTCTGGCAGTCATTACACAAACCTGCGTCGATAACATAGGTTTTTTCTGTTTCGTGGGCTTTTATGGCGTTTCGCGGACACGCTGAACGGCAGCTGTCACACATAACGCACGCATCCGGGTTGATCGTGAAAGCCATGATTTCCTCCTGATTTAGGCGTTTGGTAAAATTTTCGCTTTCCTCCCTGAAAACGCATAATGCAGTTGGGAGTACTTTCACCTATAAAGATAGAGCCGGGGGGAGGGTTCGTCAATAAAGAAGATTTCAAAGTGGTTGACCGAATTCACCAAACGGTAATACTTACGTTCGTTTCCATGGGAAGCTGCCGTGACAGTCGGCGACAAACATGATAAGCGCTGCAGTTAGACCGAACATGGCTATGAGGCCGTAGTCGAACCAGCGTACAGGGCGTTGCATCGTTTTTCGGGTTATCGTGAAAGCAAGCAAGGCAAAAACACTGCCGGCTAATGCTGCCAAATGATTATCTGCATATGCCACTGTCAGGTGTTTGTATGATGATCCTGGAATATGCTGTGTTATCTGTACCGGAAAAAGAAACGATGCAATGCTGCGGCGTAATGACATATCTTTCAGATACTGTAAGTCGGGCGTTTTTGTATAGGTGTGAATCACTCTGAAATCGGGTGAAATGGCGGTGCCTCTCGCAGATGAAGTTTGTCTGCCCGGAGTTCGGGTAATGAAGGAGGAGTGGAGAAGGTCGGACCACAGGGTAAGCGTGAACGCTTCAGCGTTGAAATCATCGACAGGCAGCGGTTTCAGGGAATAGTCTTCTTGCATGATGGCGTATGCAGCTTTTTTCGTGATGACGAATCCGAAAAATTTTTTCAGGGGATGCTCTTTTATCACGATGCCCTTGATCTGTTCGGTGATGTGGTGTCCTGTCGCTCTGCAGGAGGGCTTGCCGTCGGTCATCTGTAGTTGGAAAAGTGCTCCTTCGGCGTCTGTCAGGAAATAACCGGCATCGTATTCTTTTCGAATGTCGGGATTTCCCCCCCTGGAGGTAATCGGAAATACGAAGCCGGCTGTTCGCAGCGCTTCAGTGAATGCCGTGCTTTTTGGCTGATTTATGGTACCGGTATAGGGAGAGATGAACTCGATGGCGTTACCATTCCGGGTTATTCTGAAAAAGTCTGCCGGTTTTTGCAGCCTGGCTCCCTGCGGGTTGGATTCCAGCATCATGAGCAGCATCGCAGGAGGTGCATTGAAGTCACGTGACGAGAGACGTGTGAATTGCCAGCCGTGTCGTGCCTGTTGCGGTGTGATCGGTATGCCATCGATCGTTTCCGGAAACGTACCCCATTTTTCCAGGTCGCGGACATAAAGAAACGGTTGCCCTGAACGGTGTGCCTTACGGGTCAGCGATGTGCCGTTTTCCAGCACATAGCACCGTTTGTCAAGTTTGTCGGGATCGTTGTAACTGAACATGAATTGCTTGTATATCGGGCTGTACAGCATGGTTTTGTGGATCTCTGCCGGTGTGGCGATCCGCCAGTACAGGACAAGCAGTATCGCGGAGAGTCCGCTGGTTGCCAGAGTGACGGAAATAATGCGTGCAATGGAATAGAAAGAGTTTTTTGACGGCTCCCCCGTGAAGCGCAGGGACGTGTAATACACCAGAAAAATGTAACATATGGTTACCAAAGCATAGGTCCACAGCGATGGTGCGGAAAGCCCGTAAGCTCCTCTGGTCGCCAGGATCATCCACGCCGGGAAAAAAGTGAGGAGTGAAAGCAGTTTCATCGGCAAGTCGCTCGACAGGAAAAAAGAGACGGTGGCCAGGTAGGCGATGAGCCCGAGCATGCACCAGGGCAGGACGGTCAGCAGCACGGGATACGTAACGTTCCATGGAAAATGAAACAGCGACAGGATCCCGCCGAGCAGTGCGAGCCCGGTAATGTTCACGAACAGCAGAATGATAGTTCCTGTCGCGAGGAGCAGGGTTATGATACGTGACGGATCGGTGGGGGTATGAAACAGAAGTCTCAGGCGTTTATCCTGAGATTCGGGTCTGGCCTGGAGAAAGCCGATGATAATCCCACAGGCGGTAAGAAGCATGTATGTGCTGAAAAACCGGGGTTGTTTGAAAATGACGGTTTCCCACAGTCCGAAAGGCCCGTAATTGCGGTGCAGGGCATGCAGGTTGAGAAAGGTATCGGCAGCCGCATAGACGAGCAGAAGCGGTAACAGCCATATGCCTTTGCGAAGTTTGATCCACTCCTTGTTCAGGAGTGATTGCCATTGGTTGTTCATGATGATGTTGCGGTTAAGAGGTGCCCACATGGGTGAAACGGAACACTGTAGCGGCTGCCCCGGTTCAATACTTGCCGGTCAGCCCTATGAAGGCGCCTTCAAAAGTCATGGAGACAGGCGTGAGCCGGGCGCAGGGAATTTGGTGTTCTTCAAGGTATGCTTGCAATTCGGTACGGTTGAAAAATCCATATACGGTGGTTGTTTGACGGTTATGCTCTACGCTGCATATGTAATCATCACCTGTCATCTGCAATGATGCTGTAGTGCGATCGAAACTGAAGCTGCGGAATACCTCCATGAATGCTTTCTTTGTCATACAGGCACAAACGTTGCCTTTTTTCAATACAACCATGTGATCGATGATTCTGTCGAGTTCCTGGACAACGTGCGATGTCAAGAGGACGGTTGTTCCATGGAGAGAGACATATTCACGCAGAAAATCAATGAAAAGCCTCCGATACCCGACATCGAGCCCCATGCTGTAGTCGTCGAGAATCATCAGTTGCGGCATCTGCGCCATGATGAGTCCCAGCACCACCTGGGAACGCTGTCCACGCGACATGTTGCTCAATCGCCTCGATATGGGCATGTTCATGCGGGAGATCAGGTCGTAGTAGATGTCCCTGTTCCATTCAGGATAGAAAGGCGCATAATACCGCTCGAGCTCGGTGACACTCATGAAGTCGTATTGGACGAAGCCTTCCTGAAGCAAGCCGATTCTGGAGCGGGCTGCCGGGGAGAGCGCGTGGCTCTCTTCGCCGAGAACCTTGCAGGTGCCTCTCGATGCCTGCAGAAAGCCCATCAGGATGTTGATGACCGTACTTTTTCCGGCTCCGTTTTTTCCCAGCAAACCAACAATGCTGCCGGCTTTCACGTTGAATCTGACGCCGTGAAGCACGGTTTTTTTTCCGTATGCATGATACAGATCCATGCATTCAATTAATTTATCCATAATCAAGGACAGCTCTGCTGAAATCCTGCATGCCCGTGCTGGAAGCCATTCGCGATACGGGCATGCAGGAAACAATCATGTTACAGGTGGACTTCGGTTGTTTTCTTAGAACTCACCTCTCAGGCCGAGATAGTAACCCCGGCCGCGGACAGTTCCGTCTTCGGCCGCACTGGTGCCCAGCTTGGTGTTGAAAACATTCATGACGTCCACTATCATGGTGGTGGAAAGTTTTGCCGTGGCGAGCAGGTCCATTTCTATGGAAAGGTCGGACGCGAACCCACCTTTTATGCCTCCTACTACGTATGCTTCGTAATAATACGTGCCGTTCGGGTTAAGCCAGTTCGAGCTTTTGCGGGTTTCGCTGCCCGACGTGGTTCCATAAGGGGTCTCACTGCTGATCCGTGCATCCCTTTTCAAACCCTTGCTCGAATCCCGCCATCTGTTGAAGGAATAAAGACGAAGCCTGTCGTCGAAGAAGCTGCCCTCCCAGGTGAAAGTCAGCACCCACGGCGCATTGTAGTTATCGGCGGGCATGCCGACCCTCGGCATCAGCTTGCCGTCGTAATACACCATGAAATAATCCCGTTCGATGGATTTGGAATACTTCCGCAGGTTATCGCCGAACCCGCCGTTGAAGGTTTTGGTTTTCGAGGTCGTTGCGCCGAATGTGAAGGCATGTTTGCCCCAGTCCCCGGCATCGACAGCGCGTGTGAGGGTTGCCGTGAAACCGTCGTAGGAGCCCTGACCGTTGTTGGTCATCCAGTATCGGGTCTCGTCGTCGTCTTTTTCACTCATGTTCATCAACTGTTTCCTGTGATCGCGATGAACCATCTTGACACTGTAGTCGAACCCTGCAACGGAACCGATCAGGCCGCCCATGACTTCATCGGAATACGGGGTGTCGAGACCCTTTGCCATGTAACTCTTGTCGGCGCCGGTAACGTTGTCGGCGATCTTGATCCATTCGTCGCCTGATTTGATCCATTGATTTTTCACAAAGGGGCGGAACCGGTCGAAGGCGTAGGTCCGAAGAGCTGTGCCGTAGTAGCGATTATAGCCGGAGACCAGGCGCAGCGTGCTGTCGCCGAATGTGTCGAATTCGGCTCTCAGGCGATGGGCTATGTCGAGGTTTTCGGTGAAATCGTCATAGTCGAGGCGAAAGCCGGGAGTGACCAGCAGTCTTTTCCATGCCAGATCGGCCTCTGCATAGTATCCCAGCGTCTTCAGCGATCTTGACTGATCATATTCCAGGTAATTTGATGTAGTACGAATTGCCCTGGAAGGCATTTTAACGAGAACATCGACCATTGCGGCTTCATTCCACCTGTCTATCGTGGTTGCATTGACGTTCACACCCGTCGATATGGCCTTCAGAAGCGGCAGATTCAACTCTCTTGACTCGAAGTCCATACGGAGATCGACGCGGCGTTTTTCGATCGTTGCATCGCCCACGCCGCCATACTGTTCGCCGTCGTCCGTAGCGAGATCGATATAAGAGTAGCGGTAGTTGGTCTTGGTGTCCCGGCTGTAACCGTTTTCCGAGTAGGCGGCTTTGAAACTGAGCAGGCCGAGGCCGGTTACCCAGTCGGCGCCGGCGCTGAAGCGGTAAGAGTCGTTGTAGATCTCCCAGTCGCTGTCCGCCACCGTTTTTCGGTATATGGCGCATACGTCGCGTCGAACGTGAGCAGGAGGTTGCTGTCGGGGTTGAACAGAACCCTGGCGAAGTAGTTTTCGTTGGTTCTGAACTGTTCGTCTTCATCGTATACATAGGTTCTCACTCCGACTCTTTCCCCTCGTTCCAGCGGTATGACGGAATGCTGTCTCGATGCGGAGAACAGCAGGGCGGCCTTGTCGGTCAGGGGGCCTTCCAGAACCGCATTGAGGTTGTAGGTCGAAAAATCGGGTTGATTGTCGGGTCCTTCGGATGCTTCATCCACGTCACGCATGACGAACCATTCGCTTCTCGTATGCCTGCCGGAAAGGGTGAAATGCCACCGGTCGGCACGCGGATTACGCAGCTCCGCATCGATCAGGCCGCCGGTAAACCCCCCGTATTTGGCAGGTACATTGCTCGTATAGGCTGTCACCGATTCGACCAGGCTGATGTCATAGAACAGGTTCTGATCGGCTCCGTGGACTCCAAGATCGTTGAAGTTCGCTCCCGCATTGTTGTTGTCAGCGCCCAAACCGCTGGGGTTGAGTGTGTTAGTGTTGCCGATTCCGTCGATCGTGAAACTGTTTTCATAGGGTTTTGCGCCGTTGATCGAGATCCGGGGAGGCCGGATTTCCCCGCCGGTCAAGCTCGAGTTTTCGTCGTTGGAAAACTGCACGTCGGGAAGCACTTTCAGTGCCCCCGTTATCGAGCCGGTATAGTTGGGCAGAGACTGAAGACTTTCTCCCCCGATCGTGCTTTTTCCCAGTTCACTTGATGTTTCCTTGACAAGTATGGGGTGGAGCCGAAGCGTCCTGGACGTGTCGGCCTTGTACTCAAGGCGCTCACGACAATTAATAGAGGTGCCCTTATCAATGGCTGCTGTAATTTGTTTATTTTTTTTAATTAGACAAAATAAACATAAGATCAAAAAATTAAATAACGTGGGGGGGAAGAGCCTGTTATGTGTAACATTGTTGCTCTTTCTGTTTTTTTTCTCTTTGTCGGAAGGTGTTTTTCCGCGGGGTCTTGCAGGTTGGTGTCTGTGATGTGCTGCAGTGCCTGCAGCAGGGGTCTGAAGAATGGAAAAGTTGAGCCTACGGTATCCACTGATACCATATGTGATGGCCTTCACTGCAGGAACAACTGCTTTTCTTGCTTCCGCAGGAACCTTCGGACGTTTCCCTGCGGAGCCTTCCTTTACGGATCCAGTGTTCGAGCATCGGCTCGAGTGTGTCCGGTAGTGTATTGAAATGAATACAGAGGTCGGTGATGGAGACGATGTTCCGGCTTTGCAAATACTTTTTCAGCTCGAGAAGCGACAACATGGCTGCTGTTGATTTAAATTTGTTCTGTTTTCCTGCCCTTGATCCACATCGCGGTGATTGCAGCAACAAAAACAGCAAGCATCGAGCCGGTCCAGAGCAACGACCCGGCCGGGTTTACGGAAAAGGTGCCGAGCTGGTAGAAGATCACGGCTGTAATATATGCAAGGCCGGTAGTCCATGATCCTGCGAAAACTGTCCATCCAAGGTTTGTTTCACGGTAAACTGCCGCAATTGCAGCTACACAGGGGAAGTAGAGGAGGATAAACAGCAGGTAGGCGAATGCACCGGTCTTGCCGTCGAACAGGTTGACCATCGACCCGAAGGTTGACGCATCGACTTCCTGTTCCTCGGCTGCGGTTTCCGGATCGGAAACATCACCGATGGAAATGCCGAACGGATCGAGCACCGTACCGGCCAGATCTCCAAGGTTTGCAGGGATGGTGGCAAAGGATTCGCTGATGCCGGCCCAGAAGTCGAAAGCGTCATCTTCCTCGCCGGCCTCTTCTTCACTCCCTACCTGGGCATACAGAGCGTCGAGGGTGCCGACAACCGCCTCTTTGGCGAAAATGCCGGTGAAAATACCGACGGTGGCCGGCCAGTTATCTTCGGTGATGCCCATCGGGGCGAATGCCGGCGCGATAGTTTTGCTGATTGACGACAACACGGAATTTTCAGTGTCCTCGTTGCCGAACGAGCCGTCTGTTCCCAATGAGTTGAGAAAGCTCAGTACCATGATGACCGGGATCAATACCTTTCCGGCGCGAACCAGAAATGACTTCAGGCGGTCCCAGGTTCTCAGCAGGACGCCTTTTGCCGTCGGGAGATGGTAGGGGGGAAGCTCCATAAGAAAATGACTGGTTTCGCCTTTCAAAAGGGTATTCCTCAAAACCAGCCCGGTAAGCACTGCAAAGGCGATACCTATCAGGTAAAGCAGGAACACGATGTTTTGTCCGCCTGTAGGAAAAAAGGCTGCTGCAAAAAGCGCATAGACCGGAAGTCTTGCTCCGCACGACATAAAGGGATTCATCATGATGGTTGTCAGACGGTCCCGCTGGTTTTCGATGGTCCGGGTTCCCATGATGGCCGGAACATTGCAGCCGAACCCTACCAACATAGGTATAAATGCCTTGCCGGGAAGCCCGACAAAACGCATTCCCCGGTCCATGACAAATGCTGCTCTGGCCATGTAGCCTGAGTCTTCAAGAAAGGAAAGGAAGAGAAACATGAAGCCGATAGGCGGAATAAAGGTTGCCATGGTCTGGATACTGCCGCCAAGTCCTGAAGCCAGGATGGTGAGCAGCCATTCAGGTGTCCCGAGCGGCTCCAGAAGCGCGCCGAATCCGTCGACGAAAACAGTGCCTGCGAAGATGTCGAAGAAATCGACAAACGCTCCGCCAAGGTTGATGGTGAACATGAACATGGTGTATACCGCAGCCAGAAAGATCGGAATGCCCCAGGTGCGGCTGAGAACCACTCTGTCGATTTTATCCGAAACGGTTTCCGAAACTTCCTGTTTTCTGCGGACAACCTCATTGATGAGTTTGTTGATGAACCGGTAGTGGCTGTCAGCCACAATGATGTCGATATCTTCATCGAGTTCTGTCGAGAGTTTTTCCCTCGCCCGGGAGATTTCTGCTTTCAACCGGGGATCGACAAGGTTTTCCAGGTGTGAATCGCCTTCAAGAAGTTTGACGGCCAGCCATTCAGGATCGGATTCCGGCAACCGCCCGTCAATGCTCAGTTTTTCGGCAAAAACCTTGATAGCGCTGCCAAGGTTTTCGGGATATTGCACTGGTGAGCGGTATTCTTCCTGACGTTCAATTTCCTGGTAAGTGGCGGTTTTCAGAACGGAAATTCCCCTGTTTTTTGAGGCGACGACGGGAATGATCCGGCAACCGAGCTTCGATTCCAGAGCATTGAGGTTGATTTCAAGACCCCGTTCGTCTGCAACATCCATCATATTCAGCGCTATCAGCACCGGAACGTTCATTTCAAGCATGCGGCTGGTGAGGTAAAGATTCCGTTCCAGGTTCGAAGCGTCGACAATGTTGATGATCAGTCTGGCTTCTTTTGACAGGATGTATTCTCTGGCAATTTCCTCGTCAACGGACGATGCGGTCAGGGAGTAAACCCCGGGCAGATCGACCAGTTCTATTTCAAGATCTTCGTGAGTGAATATCCCTGTTTTCCGGTCAACGGTTACGCCGGGCCAGTTGCCGGTTTTCTGGTTCAGGCCGGTCAGGGCGTTGAACAGCGTTGTTTTTCCGCAGTTCGGGTTGCCGACAAGCGCGATCGTTGCCTTTTTTGTATTGCTTTTGTTTTTCGCAGTATGTTCATCCATTATCATGGTGTCGGGCATTACTGTACCTCCTCGACGATTATTCCCTCGATATCTTTTTTGCGCAGCGAAAGTTTATACTGTTTGATCAATACTTCGACCGGGTCACCGAGCGGGGCAATGCGGACGACTTTGATTCTTTCCCCGTTGAGGACGCCCATGTCGAGCAATTTTGATTTCAGGGTCCCTGAACAGGAAAGCTTCTTGATCCTTGCGGTTTGTCCGGTTTTGAGCTCCGAGAGTTTCATGTGGGATTGTTCCTGATTAAGATTTTCATGGCCAGCCCGTGCCCCAGAACCATTCTGCTGTCTTGAAGTTTAATAACCATGGGACCGGGGCGCCTGTTCTGGAGCACAGTTACTTCCTGTCCTTCATAAAATCCCATCTCTTTGAGCCTGGCAGCACCATGGTGAAGATTTTCTTCTCTTTGTTGACCTTGATGGTGCCGGCCTTCGTTTTGTATGCCGCCGATTCTGCCGGTCATTCCCTGCTGCATCTGTGCCAGTGGTATCATGGCAACTGTTTCGTCCGGGTTACCGTTCCAATGCTTTTTTTCCGGCGCGGAATTTCCCTGCCGACCCTGCATGTTGCAGTTTCTTGCATATCCCATTGCAAAGTGCTGGTTTGAGGTTGTCAGTATTACAGTGGATTGTTCGGACCTTCATAGAGGTAAGTGGAATATATCGATTTACGTGGACTAAATACAAATAGAGCTTCCCTGAAAAGGAATCGGGGGAAATGAGTGCAAAGCTCGGGGTTCGCCGTCGGAATCGGGATCGGAAAGCGCTGTCGCGCAGTGACGAGAGACGACGCCTGACAAAGTCAGGCTTAGTGACGAGTTAAGAGTAAT
>JANQGE010000008.1 GCA_028277485.1 Chlorobium sp. | reverse complement strand
AACAAGTGACAAGACAAGAAGTTCGCAGTTGGCATTAGAGAAAAGATCGATTCCCGCTTCCCGATTCCGATACCGACGGCGGGGCGCTGGCGCGCAGTGACGAATAACGAGAAACAAGTGACAAGTGCTTTAAACTAACTTGTCACTCGTCACTTGTTACTTTTGGAAATCGGGGTCGAAAGGGAATCAGTTTGCAGTAGGCAAAGGGAGTGATGAGTAAAGGAAGAAAAAGAGTCAGGGAAAAGAAAAAATCTATTTTTCAACACAATTTGAAACGCTCAACTTAGGAGGACTTTGTTATGAGCTGGCTTATCATCATGTCTTTTGCACTGCCGATTTTGTTCGGTCTCCTGTTTATTATGTCGAAGTTTGTCAAGCATATGAAAGAGGAACAAAATATGGAAATAGAGTCAATCGGGGACACGCTGATTGACGAGCATAATCCTGTCGGTTTATCGGGAGAGGAGCTTGAAAAGTTGAAGCAGCAGCAAGCGGAAGCACAGAAACATCTCAAGGAAGTGATCTCCAAGATTCCGGTTGAAGAAAAGGACGGCCGTTTCCAACCTGCTTTCGATAAAATGAAAAAACTCCAGGATGAGGTATCGGGTGATGCACCAAGTGACGGAGCTGACAGGAACAAGGTATAGCCGTTGCAATAAGGGCTGAAGTTGTATGCTTGATAAGCTGAAACTTCTGGCAAAAGATACCGTTGTCTATGGTGCAAGCACTATTCTGGCTCGAGGCCTCAACTATGTGCTGGTTCCACTGTACGCAAACCTTCTTACCACTTTTGAAAACGGCGTTCACGCACTTATCTATGCCAACATCGCCCTGGCAAACGTTTTGTTTGCCTATGGCATGGAAACCGCCTACCTGAAAGTTACTTCGGACGCTGTGCGTTCGGATCGTGAAAGCACGGGGTGTTTTTCCACGGCTGTTATTTCCCTTCTCTTTACTTCTACAGTTCTCACAGCATGCACAGTGTTTTTTGCCCCTGGAATAGCGGAGCTTATGGGCTTGTCGGAAAACCAGAAAGATTTTATCAGATATGCTGCGGTAATTCTGTGGCTTGATGCGATGCTGGTGATTCCGTTTGCCGATCTTCGTCTCAAGCGCAAAGCAATACGGTTTGCCTTGGCAAGGGTGCTGGGGGTTGTGGCTGTTGTCATCAGCGCGATTGTTTTTATAGTACAGTTCAAAACCGGCTTACATGGCGCTTTTCTCGCCAATATTGTGGGATCTCTTGTCAGCCTGCTGTTCGTTATGCCGGTTTTCAGGCAATTCAAGCGTTTTTTTTCCTCAAATATCCTGCGCGAGATGCTGCGGATAGGGTTGCCCTATGTGCCGACGGGGATTGCCGGTCTGCTGGTTCATCTTATCGACCGCAATGTTCTGATAAGGATGCCGATAGAAGACATAAAAAGGCTATACGGAGCGGGATATGTACAGTCCGATATTGTGGGTATCTATAGTCGTGTCGCGGCGTTCGGTATTCTTCTCCAGTTGTTTATCCAGGTATTCCGCTTTGCATGGCAGCCGTTTTTTCTGCAGCATGCCGATGATCCGGATGCGAAAAAACTCTTCCGCCATGTGTTGAGTGTTTCAACGGTTTTTGCCATGGTTATAGCGCTTGCGGCAACCTATTTTGTGCCGGATCTTGTACAGTACCACTATTTTGACCGTCTGTATATCCTGCCGCCTGTTTACTGGATAGGTTTATCCATCCTTCCGTGGATATTTTTCAGTTACATTTTCGACATGATGTCAACTAATCTTACGGCAGGTATTCTGATTACAGGAAGTACCAGGTATCTTCCGGTGGTTACTTTTGCCGGTGCTGCCGTAACAACAGCGGTTTGTCTCTGGCTTGTTCCGGTCATGGGAATGGATGGTGCAGCGGTTTCGATTCTTGCCGGTACGGTCGTAATGAGTGCCTGTATGGGATATTTCTCCCTGAAAGTCTACCCCAACAACTATGAATGGCCGAAACTCGGCGTGCTGTTTGTTACCGGTCTCGTGTTTGCCCGTCTGCCGGTTCTTGCAGGGATAGGCGATCTTTGGTTTGAAATAGTGCTGACAGCCTGTTATATAGGCATCATTATGGTTGTTTTCAGGGATGAAGCAGGCTACGTTTTCAGGCAGCAACGGTCAGGCTGAAATGGATTGGCGTTTTTTGCTGTTGCTTGCTGCCTACCGATTTCCCCGTCCTTTTCCCATACCGGGTTTCCGAACGACGGAAATGCCAAGCAACTCATAGACCTTTTGCGCGGAGATATTGTTTTGTTTGCCGATATCTGCCAATGTCTGGTCAACCGAATGGACGGTGATCTCCTGATTTTCGAGTTTTTCCTGCAGTTTTTCAGGGTTTTTTTGGCTGGTGAACCTTTCGGAGATTTCCCGGAGGGTCATTTTTTCAGTATGTGGTACAGGGGGGCGACTCTCGGGTTCCTCCCATGATTCCGAGAGAAAATTACCGAAGTCAATAACCGCAGAGAATGGCTGAATTTCCAAGTGAGTGCCGACTCCGAAAACCACTGTCAGTAAAACGATGCTGAAAACTTCAAAGGGTTTACCGACTCCGGCATGGGTTTTTGCTGCGATGTATGACCAGAAAGCTTTCCAGTTTATGGAAAAGAGATGGAATATTGAAAGTATCACGAACGCAAGACCGAAAAGGTTGTGCTGGTTCTGCCATTCCGATTTGCTGAGTCCCATAATCTGCCAGTTTGTCCAGTTTGCAACCCTGCCGGGAGGTGCCAGATAGAGGACAATTCCGGAAACAAACAGCATCAGAAAAGCCATGAAAAGACCAAGACTTATAAAGGCTTTCCAGCTGAATGTGTTCTTTTTCATTGCATGATTTTTTCTTTTTGTTCCTCAGGCTTTGGCTTTTGCTGATCGGTTGTTTTCGGTTGCAGAGGGGTAATCCGTATGCGCTTGAGGTACAATTTTTGTTTCAGCTTGTTCGGTGTTGTGGAAACTGTTACCAGCATCTGTTGCAGCGAGTCCCTCTGTTCAGGGGTACAGACTTTTGAAAGGCTGTTAAAGTGCCATGCGAGCCTGTACTCGATGATAGCTTGCTGTCTGCCGATGCGCCCTGAAAGAATTTTAATTGCCTGTGTGTCGGGTGCTGCTTTGACAGCTTCCTGTATGAGCTGCCTTTTCAGGCCGGAAATTGCAACGAGTGTCGGAAGGGTTGTCTGGAAATGCTGGTACCTGAGTGAGTTGAACTGCTGACTCTGCTCTTGGGTGAGATTCAGCTCTTTCTCGAAAAAAGACTGTTTGTTTTTGTACTTGTAGGTACTGGTAACCTTTTCTTTTGCCGGCGGTGAAAAAAAGTTTTGCCACCACAGGGTGCCGAGCAGCGCAAGATTTAAAACAACCAGTATTACAAGTAAAATCGAGATAAAACGTCTGGAAAACAAAGAATCCATGCAAATGTAGTTTGATTCAAACTTGGAATTTCATGCTGTGAAAGTCTCGTGTTTTCAGCATGTTATCCTCCCCCGTTCCCACGGGTTTTTCGGGCTCCTCTAAAAACTTATTACGCGCCCAAATTGCTGCGTTGGTCGGAAGGAGAGGGTTTCTCCGCTCCGTCCGCCTTGCATTTGAACCGCTCATGACAATAAAGAGAGGTGCTCTTCTTTCCCTGACTATTCATTGGTTTCCCCAATACTGTCGTTATCCAGGTAATATGATAAAGCGGGACTGCTGTACTCGTTCGTCAGGCTTTCGAGCATGTCGCTTTTGCTGAATATCTGTTCACTGTCATTTGAAAGCATGAGAAAAAGAGCGGAACCGATATTGATAATGAACAGGAAAACCATCAGCGCAAGTTTCAATCCACCTGCCGACAGACGAACTTCCTGGGCCGGTTGAGCCGCTCCATGTGCAATCTTCTCGATAAGGTTAGCCCGGAAAAGGTAATGTGCCTTCAATTCAGGCAGGTTGTCCAGCATTTCGATGGTTTTCCGGACTTCGGCTGTTATACGGTCGTTTTTATTCATCGTTGTAACCAGTTACACTTATTTTGACGTTCCTGAGTTGAAAACCTTGCACAACAACGGGAAAAAGATCTTATCGGGACTCACGACAATGTATAGAGGTGCCCTATAGAGAGGCTCCCTTTGGAAAAGTATAGTAAGCGTCACAGTTTTCTATAATATTTTTCAAGCTTTTTCTGTAGATTTTTTTTTGCCCTGTGAATGAGAGATTCAACCGCTGACACGGTTGTATGCATGATCTCGGCAATTTCCTGGTTGGAATAGCCGTCGTACTTGCTGAGAAGAAAAGCTGTTTTCTGATTGTCAGGCAGCGTATCCAGGGCGTTTTGCAAAACCTCCATCCTTTCATTTCCCGACAGCACTTCCACAGGGGTCTCCGTAATCGAAGGAAGGGCGAGTGCTTCAGCCGGGTCATTGAAGCCGATTACCCGCTTCAGCGAAGAAAATCTTTTTTTGCGTTTTTTCTTTCGAAGATGGTCGAGCGATTTTGTTACGGCAATTCTGTACAGCCAGGTGGAAAGCTTGGACTCTTGTCTAAAACTCTCAAGCGAACGATGTGCCTCAAGAAATACCTCTTGGGCAATGTCTTCCGCATCTTCCTTGTTCAGTACAAAACGGTAACAGGTATTGAGTACCATATCCTGGTGTTCAGCGACGATAGCGCTGAATTTATCTTCCTGTATTGAACGCCCGTTTTGCTGCAATCTGCTTTCTTTTGTGTGTAACAAGTACGGTGGTACCTTTACAGGCCTTATGTATATAATATTATAATTACCTTTAGTCGATAGTCCTAACCTGAATGATTCATGAAAGTCCGAACACCTGGACTGTAGAAATAGACAGATTCAAGGTTCAAGATTGAAAATTCAAGGATAGACTGAAAGTTCTCTCCATTTCGACCCCGAAACCCGATTCCGACCCCGATTTCCGAAAGAAAGAAAATCGGAATTCGGGGTCGCTATCGGAATCGGTAATCGGGATTCGGTAATCGGAAATCGATTTTTTCTTTTCCTTGATTCCTTTTTCCCTTGCTCATCACTCATTGCCTACTGAGAACTGAATACTGCCAACTGGTTTTCCCTTTGCCTGCTGCCAACTAACCTCTTTTCGACTTGTGGCTGTTTAAGGGTGCTCGCAACTGTGTTTCCGGAATGGTTATGATCGAAATATCTTGCCTGTTTTGAGAATGATCGGCCACTCTATTTTTTTAGCTGACAATGGATTTCCCCAGGCTTCAAGCAATTCGGGAATGATCTGCTCGACAGGATTGTCTCTTTTTGCTTGCCTGTAGGATACCAATGCTGACCACGTTTCAAGATATCCGGTCAATTGATGAAGTGTCCAGTTGACAGTCATGGTGAATGCAGGCGACGGAATTTCAGGAAAAGGGAAATAAAGATCGCGGTAACCGGATTGAATATGTGCGATCTCCTTCTCCCAAAATTGACCAAGTATATCCGAATAAAATCGTTGGATAACCCGGTCGGTTTTCGGGTCGACTGCGGGGAGGTGGTAGGCCCAAGCAGCGATGACGCCGTTGTTTTTCAGGATGCGGCGAACTTCACGGTAAAAACGTTCGCCGGCAAACCAGTGAATTGCCTGTGCGACGGTTACCAGGTCAATGGAACGATCCGGTAGCGCTGTTGTATGTGCCGGGGATACTGCATAATGGATATTGCACTCCTGTATGGCATGACTGATCTGCTCGGCGCTTGCATCAGTAGCATAAACCTGTTTGAAATGTTTGGCGAGGTATGCTGCAGATTGACCGCTGCCTGTTGCGCAATCCCATGCAGCATCGTGCTCCGGAGCAAGTGATGCAAGGTGTATAAACAGCGCTTCAGGGTAGCAGGGGCGGAACTGACGGTATTGCGAAGCGCGGCAGGAAAACCGGTCTTTGAATATTTCCGCCATTATTCAAGAAATCTTGTCTTAATTTCCGGAGTGGGGACCATGCAGGTTGCCTTTTTCCCGAACCACTGGTACCTGTTCCGGGCGATGATATCATATGCCTTGTCACGTAAAGGCTGTGGAAAAACGGAGAAAAACTGCAGGAGATTCCAGGGACTGTCGAGTTCGGCTGCTATTTCCAGTGCGGCAGTGCTCCGTGTGTAGGCTTGGCCGTTTTTCACCAGAACAACCGTATTCAATGGATCGGTATTGATCTGATATTTTTCCAGCAGCCTCCTTCCCTGGGTTGACTGGGCGGGAGCGAAAGTAAACTTCTTTTTGCTGTCTCTTTCGTAGATGAAGTTGACCGAAAATTCGCACAAGTTACATACACCATCAAAAATGACAATTCTTTCCGGCAGCGTGTTCGTCATGATTGTTCGAATGTTGTTCAGGCAAGGCTGGCAGCGAAGTTCAGGGCGGTTTCGACTTTTTCCGGTGAATCAGCTTCGCAATAAAGCCTCAGCACCGGCTCGGTTCCAGAGGGCCTTATAAGCAGCCATCCGCCTTCAAAATGATATTTAAAACCGTCGAGATCATTGAATCCTGTAACGTTGTATTGTGCAACGGTCTTAAAGTCGCCTCTTGCAGCCCTTGCGATGATTGACTGCTTTTTTGCTTCTCCGGCATGAAGGTCCAGCCGGTTATAATAAAAGCTGCCGAATTCGTCAAAGAGTTCCTGAACCAGCCCTGAAAGGGTCTTGTTCTTCTTGGCCATGATCTCAAGCACAAGAAGTCCGATGAAGATCCCATCTCTTTCCGGTAGATATGATGTGATGCCTATGCCGCCTGATTCCTCCCCTCCGATAAGAATATTGTTCGTTGTCATGAGTTTGCTTACGTGTTTGAACCCTATCGGCAGAAGATGGAGAGTCAGGTTGTTTTTCCTGCAGATCTTGTCGATTACATCGGTGAGAGCGAAAGTCTTGGCGACTTCACCTGTCTTTTTCTTGTCTTCCACCAGGTACTTGAGTATAATGGCAAAGAGCTTGTGGGAATCGATAAAGGCGCCGTTTTCATCCAGCATGCCCACCCGGTCCGCATCGCCGTCGTTTATAATGCCCGCGTCCGGTTTTACGGTTTTACAAAAGTCGACAAAGTCACTGATGTATTGAGGCATGGGCTCCGGATTTATTCCTCCGAAACCAGGATTATGAGTACAATGGTAGCAGTGTACCTTTGACGCATCGAAGATCCGGGTAATGGTGCCCTGACCGGCGCCGAACATGGCATTGTGAGCGATTTTTACTCTTGAATCCCTGATGGCGTCAAGATCGAGGTGTGTTTTCAGGTACTGAAGGTAGTAGCTCTTAACATCTGTTTTTTCGATCAGGTCTTCTTTTGGCTCAACCGGGGTGCCGGGGTTTACTGTGGCGAGATTTGCCTCAATCAGCGTGACAGTTTCCGGAAGTGCTGAGCCCCCGTAGGCTGTTTTTATCTTGAATCCGTTATAGGTCGGGGGATTGTGGGACGCTGTGATCATAATGCTGCCGGCAAGCTTTTTATCCCTGCAGTAAAGCGATACGGCAGGTGTTGGAAGGAAACTGTCGGAAAGGAAGACGCGAAGGCCGCATGAAGAGAGGATCCGGGCGGCATAGTCAGCGAATTCAGGGGACATGAAACGCGTATCGTACCCTACGCAGACGCCATTTGCTCTATTGGGGTGATTGAGGAGGTAATCGGCGGTGGCCAACGTGGCAAGTTTCAGATTGTCAAAGGTGAAATCTTTTGCAATTATTGCTCTCCAGCCGTCAGTGCCGAATTTGACTTGCATTCTCTCTGTAATTTGCTGTAATTTGGCCTAAACTAAGCGATTGCCCACTGATAAGTTATAATTGACTACTATTGAATAATGGTGAAATTCATCGCTTCTTTCTTTTTTGACTTTTCTTCCATCTCTTGTCATTCGTCTCTACTCGGAAGGACAATGCGGACCGCTCGGCTCAGGTTTGAGGAAGTTGTTGTAATGCATGCGATTATGCAGGCTTTTGTGCCTTTAGGTCAAAGATACTGTTTGCCGGTTGATGTTCCAATTGGGGCAGTGTATGCGAGATAGGAAACTTTTTGTTCTGGCCGGAGAGATTTCGGGAGATCTCCATGCTTCGGAAGTCATTGCGGCAGTGCATTCGAGATGTCCGGCAATCAAGGTTTTCGGGACAGGCGGCCGGAAGTTGCGTAAACTCGGTGCCGATTTGCTCTATGATGTGGACGACCTGAGTGTTATGGGCTTTGTTGAGGTTGTCGGACGGGGTTTTTTTTTGCAGAAGGTTATTCGCGATTTGAAACGTGCGATTATACGGGAGAAACCTGATGTGGCCTTGCTTGTGGATTACCCGGGGATGAACCTCGTTCTGGCGCGATATCTTCACCGTCTCGGTGTTCCAGTTGTCTATTATATTTCTCCGAAGGTCTGGGCATGGAAGGAAAATCGTATCGGAAAAATCAGGGAATATGTGGATCACCTGATGGTGATCTTTGATTTTGAGGTGGACTTTTATGGCAAACATGGCATAAAGGCGGCGTTTGCCGGTAATCCCGTGGTTGAAGAGGTTGACCGGCTGGAATTCAGCCCGAAAAGGGATTTTCTCAATGAACACGGAATAAAAGAGGGCAGGAAAATTATCGGCTTGCTCCCCGGCAGCAGAAAACAGGAGATATCCTTTATTTTTCCGGAAATGCTTCGTGCAGCAGAAATGCTTCATGAAAAATATGGGGCGGTTTTTCTGCTCGGCAGGACGCCGCATGTCAATCACCATATATACGATGCCTTTGCGGAGGGCGCAGGGGTGCCCCTTGTTGACTGTTCTGCATATGATGTGATGAACTACAGCGATCTTGCGCTCGTGACATCGGGAACGGCAACGCTCGAAGCCCTTTGTTTCGGCGTGCCGATGATTGTACTCTATAAAACCGGTTGGCTGAACTACGTTATAGGAAAACGTCTTGTCCGTCTGCACAGTATTTCTCTTGCCAACCTGGTCGCGAAAGGCTTGTACGCAAAGGAGCGGGTTGTTCCCGAACTCCTCCAGCAGCAGATGACTGCCGGAGAAATTTTCCGGGAAGCATCGCATCTGCTGGATGACGGTAAGGCGGCCCGGGAAATGCAGCGGGAACTGCTTGCTGCAAAAACAAGGCTGGGCTCGATGCTGCCATCAAAAACCGTTGCTTCGGTTATTTGCAAGTATTTGTAGCGCAGGTCATCGTACATGTTTCCTGAAAACGGTGACGAGCCGCAATCAGTCGGCAAAGGGACGAGGAAAAGATCGATTCCGACGGCGAACCCCGAAAGAAAAGGTTTGGACAGAAACTCTTGTTTTTCAGTGGCATACGGTAACAATGCTGATGAAATTCGGAAAAAGGGTACCTGATTCAGGAGGATGCAGCCGAATATGAGCCCGAAGTAAATGACAACGACCCTTGAGTCGGGAATCGGGGTCGGTATCGGGTTTCGGGGTCGAAAGGGAGTCAGTGTTCAGTAGGCAGTTCGCGGTTGGCAGTTGGCAAAGGGAAAACCAGTTGGCAGTATTCAGTTCTCAGTAGGCAATGAGTGATGAGCAAGGGAAAAAGGAATCAAGGAAAAGAAAAGATCGATTACCGATTACCGAATCCCGATTACCGATACCGACGGCGAACCCCGATTTTCTCTCTCAGCACTCATTACTCAGCACTACGAACTAAGAACTTTCACGTAAGTGAAGCGGTAGGCTGTGGGCAATTGGCAAGAAAGGATGTTGTCGTTGTTGGGCTTGGAATCAAATAAGGGCACCTCTATTTATTTATTCCGCGCTTCAATTGCATCGTTGATCGGTGCTCGGAATCCTCATGTACTCTATGTACACTCCGGTTTCTGCGCTCCGTTCGCCTCGCACTTGAACCGCTCATGACAATAAATAGAGGTGCCCATAATAACGCATTATGGAACAGTTTATCGTGCTTCTTGTTGAAAATCCTCTCTATCTTGTCGTAGCGGTTATCGTATCGATCGCCGTGCTGCTGCTGTTTTTGAAAAAAATTCTGAAACTGCTTCTTGTTGTCGCGGCTGTATGCATTCTCTATGTCGCTTACCTTTACTGGTCGGGCGGGAATGTCTCCGAAACGGTTAAAATTATGGAACAGGCCGTAGACGAGTCGCTCAGGAAAGGGACAGACTTTTTAAGGAATATCGGGGAAAAGTATTGATTTTTTGGGTAATAGCTATTCTATCCTTATAAAATAAGGTTTTTGGTTTTTTCTTCTTCTTTTTTTTGTTATTCGTTATGTTTTCCAAAAAATAACGGATTACAGTGTCACAGTTATGAGGAAGAAGAACCGGTTCTTTATGTTGCCCTTTTTGTTTGCGGCACTACTTGCCGTTTCATGCCGGGAAACGCCGAAGCCTTCGGATCGATCTATCGTCCTGCATATTGCAGCTGCTTCAAATCTCGGTTACGTTTTGCCGGATATGATAGATGCGTTCAAGGAGGAGCGCGACGAGTTCGGATCGCTCGATGTCAGGGCTACCAAATCTTCAAGCGGCAGTCTTACGGCCCAGATCCGAAACGGTGCCCCTTTTGATGTTTTTCTGGCGGCTAATACAGCTTACCCGTATGCACTTTACAGCGATTCGTTGACCGTCGGGCGGCCTGTCGTATATGCTGAAGGTGTACCGGTTATGGTATACCGCCGGGAGATTGACGGTCAACAGGGGGTTGTAGGTCTGACGGATCCGTCGGTTGGAAAAATTGCTGTTGCGCAGCCGGAACTTGCACCTTACGGTGCGGCGGCGCTGGAAATTCTTTTACGTGCAGGAGTTCTGAAAGAAGTTGAAGGCAAGCTTGTGTACGGGACTTCCGTAACCCAGGCGTTTCAGCACTCGATTACCGGGGCCGACGCAGGTTTCATTGCAAAGTCCCTCCTGTTCGGTGACGGCGGCAGGGAGCTGAAAAAAGCCGGCTTGGAATGGATCGGGTTTCCACTTGATGCATATGATCCGGCCGCGCTTCGCCAGGCAATGGTGCTTCTGGATTCCTCCAATACCGCGGCCGTTGCTTTTTTCAGGTTTATGCAAAGTGAACGGGCCGGGGAAATTCTGGAAAAAAACGGGTATCGGGCAGAATGAACAGAATACGGGCGACGGTTACAGCTATAGACTGCAACGGTAATCTTCACAGAGTATCGCTTGCGGCAGGGAACGAGTTGATTACGGTGATAACCCTTGAGCTTGCCGACGACTATACTGTCGGGGCGGTAGTATATGTACATTTCAAGCCGGCGCATGTGGCACTTGCAAAAAACATCACAGGCGAGGTGAGTATAGCAAACCGGCTGAAAGCAACCGTATCGGCACTGCAAAAGGGGGAACTGCTGACCGATATCCTGCTTGACAGCGAGGTAGGGAAATTTTACGCCCTGACCACAACAGAAGCGGTTGATAGGATGCATATCGTTCCCGGAGATTCCGTTACCGCACTCATGAAAGCAAGCGACCTTTATCTGTCAAGAGTGGAGGGACTATGAATCATTTTGATATGGAGCCGTTTCTGCTTTCTTTCAGGCTGGCGGCAATAACTACGGTACTGCTGTTTATTTTTTCAGTGCCTCTTGCCTGGAAACTGTCACAGACCAGGTCCAGGTCAAAGCCTTTTGTCGAGGCTCTGGTCAGCATGCCGATTGTGCTGCCTCCAACCGTCCTTGGTTTTTATCTGCTGGTGTTTCTTTCGGACCGATCCCCTCTGGGAATGTTTTTGAAACAGGTGTTCAACTTGGATCTTGTATTTACATTCGAGGGGATTCTCATTGCTTCCTGTGTCTACTCTTTTCCATTTATGCTGCAGCCTCTTCAGTCGGGAATGGAACAAGTACCCGTAAGGCTGCTGGAAGCTTCGTACGCTCTCGGAAAATCGAAGTTCAAAACGCTTCTGTATGTGATATTGCCCAATATCAAGCCTTCAATTCTCACCGGGGTGATCATTACCTTTGCTCACACAGTCGGGGAATTCGGCGTTGTCCTTATGGTCGGCGGCAGTATTCAGGGGGAAACGAGAGTTGCTTCCATAGCTATTTATGAACTTGTGGAACTGCTTGACTACAGAACGGCACATATCTATTCCTTGATACTGATTGCATTCAGTTTTGCGGTACTGATGGTTGTGTATGTTCTCAATCGCCGTTACAAGGCATTAAGCGGATAGTCATGGTTGTCTCGATACTGAAAAAGAGGTTGGCCGGTGCGGACGGGAGCTTTCTCCTTGAAACCGATGTGAAAATTGCGCGTGGAGGGATTACAGCTGTTGCCGGACCTTCGGGAAGCGGCAAGACAACGTTTTTACGTATGCTTTCAGGGCTGACCTCTCCTGACGAAGGATTGCTCGAAGTGGATGGCGAAGTATGGTTCCGCGGTGAAGCCGGAAAAAAGCCTCAACTGAACCTGACGCCGCAACAGCGCGGAGTGGGAGTGGTTTTTCAGGGATATGCTCTGTTTCCGCATATGTCCGTTATGGGCAATCTGCTCTATGCATCAAGGAACAGGGAAATGGCTGAAAAGCTGCTCGACTTGATCGGTCTGCAGCAGTTGAAGCACGTAAAACCGCCAAACCTTTCAGGAGGTCAGAAACAAAGGGTTGCACTTGCACGTGCCCTCATGCAGCAGCCAGGGTTTCTCCTGCTTGATGAACCCCTTTCGGCGCTTGATGAGCAGATGAGGGCTCTTCTGCAGGATGAGCTTATGAAGCTGAATCGTGAGTTGGGAGTGACAATATTGATCGTTACGCACGATTCGAGCGAAATGTACAAGCTTTGTGATCGTGTACTGGTGTTTGAGAAAGGACAAATTGTTGTCGATACATCACCCCGCAAGCTTTTTGTGGAGAGAGCCACAACTCAGAAATTTGCATTCAAGGGAGAGATTCTTGAAATAAGGGCTGTCGATGCGGTTTATGTAGCGGTTATCGCTATAGGTAACAATCTTGTTGAAGTGGTTATCGATTCGGATGAAAAAGAGAACATGCTGGCGGGAGATATTGTCGTGGTGGGAACGAAGGCATTCAATCCTACGGTACGAAAATTTGGCGCCAAGGACTTTGACTTTTCAAAGCTGTAAAAAGCTTTTTTACTTTGCTTCTCATCGGCTTATTGCGCCGGTCGGGCAACGTTCAACCAAAAGCTGGACGGTTGCGCTTCCATCCGGGACGGTTTCTTCGAGCGTTCGGACGCAGATTCCACAGTCAACGCATTTTTCTCTTTCGAACCTGATTTCTTTACCCCGGTCAACAGAAAATTCGTCGTTGTTTTCTTTTCCCTGCTCCTGGGTAACATCGTACGTCGAGGCAAGTTCACGTACCATACAGTTGTTTTTGCTGGTGCAACTGCAGCGCATGCAGCGCAGTGCTTCCTGTCTTGCTTTTTCCTCGGCAAGGCCTGCAAAGACTTCGTCGAAACCTGAAACTCGATCATTCAGGAGCAATTGTGTGATTGCAACTCTGGAAGCCGGCCCTGAACGCTTGTAGAACGCATCAGGAGCGAGGTCCCTTGGGCCGTAGCTTGAGTTGAATGTGACGGCAGGTGCGGTCACCGGTTCTTCCCTGAGATAGAGGTTTATTGCCCGTGCGGCTTTTTTGCCATGGTTGACCGCATTGACGGCGGTATCGCCGCCGTTTACGCAATCGCCGCCTGCAAAAACCCAGGGAATCGCTGTCCGGCAGGTTTCGGAGGCTACGGCAACAGTACCTTTTCCGGCAGAGGTTATTCCGAGTTTTTCATGTACGGAGCTGTCAACACGCTGTCCGATGGCGGAAATAACCAGGTCGGCATTGAGGGAAAATTCGGAATGCTCAACCGGAACAGGACGTCGCCTTCCGCTTTCATCGGGCTCGCCCGGCTCCATTTTCAGCGCTGTAACCAGAAGACCCGCTCCAGCCTGCCTGACGGCCGTCGGAGCAGTGAGAAAGTCAATCACAATTCCCTCGTGCAATGCTTCCTGGATCTCGACACGGTTTGCGGGCATTTCGTCAATGGTTCTGCGATAGAGAATGCAGACCGATGCAGCTCCCAACCGGAGCGCCGTACGCGCAGCATCTATGGCGGTGTTGCCGCCTCCGATCACCAGTACTTCTTTGCCAGGGTTGACATCTTTGCCGGATGCAACCTGTTCCAGGAAATCAATACCGGAAACAACACCTTCAATCTCTTCGCCGCTTATGTTCATCCGGACAGCTTTCTGGGCGCCGAAAGCGAGAAATACAGCATCAAATCCGTCCTTTTCCAGACTTTCGAGAGTAATGTCGCAACCGAAAACAGTGTTACAGACAAACTGTGCGCCCATGGCCCTGATCGGCGCCAGATCAGCCTCTATGATCTCTGCCGGAAGCCTGAAAAGCGGGATGCCGTAACGCATCATGCCGCCGGGTGCTTCGTGGGCATCGTAAACGGTAACGTCGTGTCCTTCGCTCAGCAGACAGTATGCGGCAGTCAACCCTGCAGGTCCGGCGCCGATTATCGCCACTTTTTTGCCTGTTTTAGGTTTACCGGAAGGTATGTACCGGTTTATTGAGGCGTTATCCCTGTCGGCGGCAAAACGCTTCAGGGCGCATATCGATAAAGGTTCATCAACACCGTGCCTTCTACACTCGTCTTCACAGGGGGCAGGGCAGATCCTGCCGAGTATTCCGGGGAGAGGAATATCATTCTTGATGATCCGTATGGCTTCATCATCGTTGCCGCAGGCTATGGCTGAAACAAACGCCGGAATATCGCAACCTGCAGGGCATGAGACCTCACAAGGGCCATCGCAGTCACCGCAGTGCCGTTCAAGAAGGCGTTCGAGGTTTTTCTTGCGGATTCCGTAAAGCTCCGGATTGTCGGTTTCTACAGCAATCCCCGCCGTTATACTGGTGCTGCAGGCGGGAACAAAACGGTGCTTTCCCTTGATTTCAACAATGCACATCCAGCAGGAGCCGAGTGAATGCAGTGATTCATGAAAGCAAAGAGTGGGGATGGTTACGCCGTTGCGTCTTGCGGCTTCCAGAATGGAGATACCGTCTTCGGCAGCAACCTCTTTTCCGTTCAGGGTGAAAATGACAGTGCTCATAATAATGAAATGAAAAACTTGTGACACCTACATTGTGTGATTTTCTTCCGTTTTGTCCGTGATATCTGCCAGGAGTGGAACGGTAACATTGCAGCATTTGAAACGCTCGGTTTAGATGGCGGTCAGGAAGCGTATGTAGTTTCGATGTGCCGTGCAACTTTCTCCAGCAGCCACATCGGTGTTGAGGTCGCCCCGCAAACACCAGCGCTGCCGACCGGCCTGCCGTTTTCAAAGAACCAATCATCCTGAATATCTGCTTCATTCTCTATAAAGTAGCTGCGGGGATTGGATTGACGGCAAATGTTAAAAAGAACCTGGCCGTTGGAGCTTTTTTTGCCGGCCACAAAAATGATTATGTCATTAACGGCTGCAAAAGCATGAAGCTTGCTGTTTCTGCTCGAAACCTGACGGCAGATGGTATCTTTATAAACAAACTGCGGCAGCGGACGGATGCCGGTCATTTCCGCGGTCAGGTCGATATCACGGATGTCTTGCCATGAGGCGGCCGCGTTTCTGTCTGCAGCATCAACCTTTTCGGAAAAAAGATGCTCAAGATTTTCTTTCAGCGTATAAAAACCGGGAACATCCATCGTTGTCTGAGAGATCAGCGCTGTTCGCCGGGTGAAATTGATGGGTTCGATCTCTTCGGGAGCGGAGAGGTCGGCGTGTTTGATGATGACCGCCTGGCTGCTGCACTGTCCGTTAATGCCGATTACTTCCGGATGTGCTTTTTTACCGTAGATGATGATCTGAAATCCAAGTTCATGCAGCCGCCTTGCGGTGCGCTGAAGTTTCGAGACTACCGGACAGGTAGAGTCGGTGATCGTCAGCTCGTTTATTTCAGCCGTTCTATATGTCGAGGGAGGTTCTCCGTGTGCCCGGATAAGCACCGGAGCATGTTTGAGCTTGCTGTACCCGCCATTATCTATGGTGATCAGTCCGAGGTGCTCAAGACGTTTTACCTCAACGTCGTTATGGACAATATCTCCCAGACAGTAGAGTTTGCCACCCAGTTCCTTGAGTTTTTCTTCCGCAAGGTGTATGGTTCCCTGAACTCCTATGCAGAAGCCTGACGATGTTCTGTCCAAGTTTACTTTCACGGTAGAATCTGACTGATTTTTCCTGCAGTGTCATGTGTTCTGCTGCGTTTCCGGTGCGTGAATATAGTAAAATGCCTACCCTTTTCCTGGCTTGATCCGGTTGTCCAGGTAGTGTTTGAGGTAGCTGAATGCCAGGTCCTTGCCTGAACGGAGAACATCAATTCCAATTGAGGCGACGGCGTTCTTCAGTTCCGAAGATTCACTTTTCGGTTTTGAAGCCGGTTGGGCGTTGGTGTGAGACGAGGGAGAAATCACCGATCGCAGTATCTTTCCGGCAAGGAAGCCGAACACCAGAGAGGCGCCGGTTGTCTGCAGCGGATATTTTTTTACCAGCTCTTCAGGAGAGAGTTCTTCCTGCAGTTCCTTTTTGAACTGACCGGCACGATCTTTCAACTGTTTCTCGCGTTCATGGATACTCTGTTCCAGCTCGTGAATTCTTGCTTCTATGTGTTTCAATGGTTCAGCTTTTTTTTCCATGAGAGGAAAGAAGGAGTTTATGGATAATGTTTTTCAGCAGATCAGGGCGTATTTTTGCAAAAGTCAGGAAAGTCAGGAGAAACAATGCACTGACAACAAGATATCCGAGATAGAAATGTCCAAGGAGTTCACCGATGAAGAGGGCGACGGTTGTAATGAGATAGACAATACCGGCGATAAGAACGATTGCGATAATGAGGAGCGAGGTGGCAGCAGCAAGTTTCTCGGTAATTTCGATCTTGATAAGCTCCATTCGGGCTTCTATAATTGCCAGAAGGTCTTCGTAGCTCGAAGTTACCGTGCTGTCGATCAGCTTCCCGATTCCTTTCCTGTCTTGATCATGCTGTTCGGGATTATTTTTTTTATCCTGAGACATAAGATTTTGGAGAATTTATCGGTTGTCATCGTTTTCTGTGAAGCAGCAGCCCGAGGACAAATCCCGCCCCGAGAGAGTATAATATCGAGGGGATCGGGTTGTTCTTTATGTATTCCGCGACCTTCGCGGTTTTGTCCCGGAGCTCTTCGTAATGCTCGCTTTCCCTGAATTGATTGAACATCCTGGAAATATTGTCGCTGATTACCTCAACCTGTTCGGGAATGTGGGGTTTTCCTGAATGTTGCGGCTCGGATTCCCCGTTTGCGGGCTGATCGCCCGGTATTTCCTGTATCATAATCTGTAAGTTGAAGAACATCCGAAAAAACGATTGTCAGTCCTTTTCTCAGAAATGTCCGGATGTTAAAGGAGCTATAGGTTTGGAAATTTCCCAAATATATGTAAATGAATGTTCTTGGCTAAATCAGTTCAGAACCCTTCCCCCGTCAACGTTGATAACCTGCCCGGTTACATAGCTGCTTTTGACAAGAAACATGATTGCTTCCATGATATCGGCAGGTTCTCCAATACGCTGTAAGGGTATGTTTTTCGACAACTCGTTTTCCGGGCCGTCATTCCATTCCGGGTTTATGGTAACCGTTCCGGGTGCGATGGAATTAACCAGGATTTTCGGGGCGAACACCTTTGCAAAAACCCTGGTAAGGTGCTGGATCGCGGTTTTTGATGCGGTATACGGCACAAAATTTTTCCACACAAGGTTTGCTGAGATATCGGTCATCGTGATCATGCGTGAGACAAACGGCTGTTCTTTCATGAGCCTGGCTCCGGCCTGCATGGTGAAAAACGTGCCTTTCAAATTTGTATCGACAAGGCTTTGCCACTGTGCTTCAGTTACGTCAGGCAGTTCCGTGCTGAAGAAATTGGATGCGCTGGTGATCAGAAGATCGAGCCTGCTGAAGTGTTCCGAGAATATCCTGAACACTTCCTCGATATCGGATGCTCGTGAAACATTACATTGCGCCATCGTTGATTCCGGGCTGAAAGCACGGATGTTATCAAGGATTTCCGCGGCTTTTTCCTGTGAGCTGTTGTAAGTGAAAAAAAGTGAATACCCGTTTTGAGCTAATAATGACGCAACAGCCCGGCCAAGGCGGCCTGATCCGCCGGTTATAAAGCACACTTTCTTGCCGGGTAATGCCATCGGTGTTTTAACGTTGTTTTAGATGATACGTCAGTATATCCCCACATCCATTTTCCAATTCCTTTTGCTCCCAATCCTGCTTTTACTTCCCTCATCGTCCTATTGCCCACAGCCTACTACCCGCTGACTCCTCTTTCGGAATTCGCCGTCGGTATCGGTATCGGGAATCGGGATTCGGTAATCGGGATTCGATAATCGGAAATCGATCTTTTCTCTAATGCCAACAGCGAACTTCTTGTCTTGTCACTATTCTTTTGCCTACAGCCTACTGCCAACTGAAGACGGCCTACTGATTCCCCCTTGTCACTCGTCACTTGTTACTTGTCACTATTCTCCGACCCCGAAACCCGATCTCCGATTATTTATCTTCCACCTAACACCTAACACCTAACACCTAACACCTAACACCTAACACCTAACACCTAACACCTAACACCTAACACCT
>JANQGE010000079.1 GCA_028277485.1 Chlorobium sp. | reverse complement strand
GATTACTTCGCTGGTCGGTGCTCGAAATCCTCATGTACTCTATGTACACTCCGGTTTCTGCGCTCCGTCCGCCTCGTACTCAAGTCGCTCACGACAATTTATAGAGGTGCCCTCAATACGATGATTCAGGAGAGAAAAAATATCAGGTACTGAGGGAGATCATTCTCTGTGTAAATTTAGCGAATTTTCGGCAACTTTTACAAACCGGCGAACCGGAATCGCAGACAATGCCCTACGCGAACAACCCGTTCATCGGCACAATCGGAAGCGGTGTGGGCTTGAGCGCTTCTTTCCGGCAGATGGCGTTTGCCGCGAGGCGGCCGGTAAATACCGCTGCCTCCATGAGAAAAACCGGTGCATCCACCTTGACCCAGTCGCCTGCAATGCAGAGGTTCTCCAGCGGGGTCTCGGATACAGGCCTCTTCGCGTGATCTCCCGGCGCCCAGCGGGTAAAGTTTCGCTGCCGCATATACACATCGTACAGGATTCCGGCATTCCTTGTTTCCGGAAACATGTGATGCATCTCTTTCAGCATCGTTTCCCTGATAACCCCGTCAGGCTGCATATCTTCAGGAGCAATGGCATACGCATGCAGTTCAACCACACTGCCTCCGTACTTCTTCTCCCAGGAAACAAACGGTTCCTGAAACCTCGAAAACAAAGACACCGAATCCGTATAGGTAAACCCGGCAACGGTATAAAAAGGATAATCGGCGGAAGTTACCGGTTTATCCAGCCAGAGCCTCCAGACAACATACGGATCAGCTATGCCAAGCCCCGCAATCTGCGCCTCGAACTCCGGTTGACGCATTTCGGAACGTTCGACAATGTTTCTTGTGCCGATCACATCCGACGCAAGCACGCAGTAATCGCACTCTATAACCTCAGACCTTTCACCGCCCTCCATGGAAACAAGCAGTTTACGACCGGAAATCGTCACGCTTAGTTTCCGAAGCGGTGCCTCGGGCGGGCCGCTCAACACATTTCCTTCATCATCAAAAACACCCGCATGACATGGGCAGAAAAATCCACCCGATTTTTCATCGGGAGTGACGGGACACCCCATGTGCGTACAGGCTGCGTCAAACGCCACATAGTCTCCATTCCGCCTGGTAAGCAGAACAGGCATGCCGTTCCCGGTTTCAAAAGAGCTCCACGCTCCCTCTGTAACCGCCGATGACTCAACTTCGGCAACAACCGCTCCGGCACCGCCGCCCTCCAGCTCAATGCCGGATACCTGCAAGCCGTCAACCACAAGTCTGCGAACTTTCTTTCCCGAAAGAATCGTGACCCCAAGCTCTCTCAGCCGCCGTTCCATCGGGCGAACCAGGGCATCCATGCAATTCCTGGTTGTAATACGATAACCCAGAGCCTCGGGGCTGCCCATAAAATAGAAATGGAAATACCGGATTGCCTCGGCCGCCGAAAGCACTTCCATCCGGTTCATGGTTGCATCGGAAAAAGGGTGCAGCACCGTTCTGAAAAAAGGCTCATATACCCCCTGCGCACGGCAGAAAGTCATAAAATCAATCTCGTCATATTGCTCGAACGTCCGCTCATACTCGTAACGAAACATGTCCAGAACCGGCACCATCTGTCCGAAATTCCACATAATGGGAAAAAAGTCCAGCGAGTCTGACTGCTGCAAAACCGAAAAAAGGTTAAAGGGAAACAGCTTCGGGGTTTTGCCGAACACCTCCAGCGGATGGTCCCTGAACAGTACCGGATAGCCGGGAGCCGGCATAAAAACGTCACCTACTTTCGACTCGGCAAATACCTCGTTGAGATTGTAGTACTGATTGAAATAACCGTGAAAACCATGCTCGACCGGAAACGTTTCGCCCAGAGCCTCAACGTCCCACCCGGTAAGCTTCCCTCCAAGCCCGGCCGAGGCCTCGACAAGCGTGACGTCGAAATTTCTTTTTGCAAGCTCCATCGCCGCACTGATCCCGGCAAGACCTCCTCCGACAACAACGGCTTTTTTAGGGATTTCAAGCCGGTCTTTCAGCTCTTCGCTACTGCCCGCACCGCCTTCCCGGTAAAGTTCCCTGCGCGGCTGATAGTAGCTCAACAGACCGGCCGTCCCGACTGCAGCAGCGCCTGCAACGGCACCCGACCGTTTGAAAAACTTCCCGAGAAAATCCCTGCGATTCATAGATGTTCAGGTAAAAATTCACATAGCCTGAATAATTCATGAGAGTCCGAACACCTGAACTGTAGCTCTCACAGGATATCCGGCATTCATGCCAAGAAAGTCAAAAGTCAAAGCTTTTTTCTTTTGAATTTTGACTTGTCACTCGTCACTACTCTCCCGACCCCGAAACCCGATCCCGACCCCGATCTCCGAAAGACAAAAATCGGGGTTCGCCGTCGGTATCGGAATCGGGAATCGACCATTCTTAAAAATTGCCAACTGCCTACTGAAAACTGCCTACTGATTTCCCCTTGTCACTTGTTACTCGTCACCATTCCTTTGGTGAATTATTCAGGATAGGCGAGATCAAGGTATGGCATATAGTTTACGAATAAATACCTTTAACCTAAATTGATCGCTTCGAATTGTCCCGGCTTGTCGGGACATGATTTCAAGCGCCGCCCGGCAAAGCAGTCACGGCGCACCGCAAATCAACAGCGTTTACATCAACCTGCCGACATTCGATGAACGAGGAACAGTTAGCCGAGATAATTCCGCAAAAAGCCCAGGAAAGCGGTTTCTGTGCCGCAGGGTTTGCTTCCGTTACCCTGCACAAAGAGGGAAGCGAAAGGCTTCTTGCCATGATCCGGGAAAACAGGCATGGGGAAATGCATTACATGCAGAAAGAACTCTCCATAAGGAACCACCCTGAAAAGCTGCTTCCGGGAGCGAAAACGGTTTTTTCCGCAGCTCTCCCTTACAGGTTTCCTCTGGAAACAAAAAAAGAAAGCCCCAGGATTTCCCGTTACGCGCTTGTAAACGATTACCACCGTGTAGTTCGAAACAAGCTCAACCAACTGCTTGACTTTATTACCGCTTCATATCCCGGACCGGTTTCTGGAAAAGTCTGCGTAGACAGCATGCCGGTTCTTGAAAAAAACTGGGCTGAAAAAGCCGGTCTTGGCAGAACCGGAAAAAACACCATGCTTATCGTACCTGAAACCGGCTCTTATGTTTTTCTTGGAGAGATACTGCTCGATATCGAACTCCCCCCTTCCCCGTCACCGCAGTTCGACCCCTGTCAGGAGTGTGATGCATGCCTGAGAAGCTGTCCGACCGGAGCGCTTGTCGAACCGGGAAAAATTGATGCGAGAAAATGCATCTCCTACCTCACCGTGGAACTTAAAAGGGAGTTCACCCCGGATGAGTCCGCAATGACCGGCAAGTGGCTTTTCGGCTGCGACATCTGTCAGGAGGTTTGTCCGCATAACGCACAAATAACCACAGCACCAAACTGCACTGAGCTCATGCCGAGAGAAGAACTGATCGGGATAACCCCCGAGCAGATTCTGTCCCTCACAAGATCACAGTTTAAAACCCTCTTCGGCAGCACCCCCATCTACCGCACAGGCCTGAAACGCCTGAAGCGCAACGCCCGGGCGGTGAAGGAGAATCTAAAAAATTTTTGAATTGTTGAGCTGTTGGGAAGACAGAAACTGAGAGATGACAGGAGGGCACCTCGAAAAACCGTAATGAGCGTTTAGAGAGCAAGGCGGGCGGAGCACAGGAACCGGAGTGTACATAAAGTACATGAGGATTCCGAGCACCGCCCAACGCAGCAATCTAAACGCGTAATAGGTTTTCGAAGTACCCTAATGTTTAAAGTGTCGCATCGAGGTAAACACCATCGCCAGATTGTGCTCGTCGGCAGCAGCGATAACCTCGTCATCACGGATGGATCCGCCCGGCTGAATCACGGCGCTTGCCCCGGCTTCGGCCGCTGCAAGCAAGCCGTCGGCAAAAGGGAAGAACGCATCTGACGCAACAGCGGAACCTTTCAGGTCGAGACCGGCCTCGGCAGCTTTCGAGCGGGCGATTTTCGCTGAATCGACACGCGACATCTGCCCTGCGCCGACACCGACCGTCTGGCGGCCTTTCACGTAGACGATCGTATTGGACTTCACATGCTTGCATACCTTCCAAGCAAACATGAGGTCGTCGAGCTCTTCCGAAGTGGGCCAGCGTTTTGTAACAACTTTCAGGTCATCGCGTGAAACAATCCTGCTGTCCCTCTCCTGGACCAGCATACCGAACTGGGTTGACTTGTACTCCATAACTTCCTGCGGCAACAGCTTTTTCTGCACAAGGAGACGTCTGTTTTTCTTTTTCATCAGCATGTCCAGCACGCCGTCTTCATAAGAAGGTGCAATGAGAATTTCCGTGAAAATCTCGTCAACGGCTTTTGCAGTCTCCATATCAAGCGGTTTGTTGAACGCGATAATTCCCCCGAAAGGCGATTGGGTGTCGGTGGAAAATGCCTTGCGGTAAGCCTCAACAAGGGTGTCAGCCTGGGCTACACCGCACGGGTTGGTATGCTTGATAATGACCGCAGCCGGTTTTCCGTCTCTGAACTCTTCGGCCAGCCCGGCTGCTGCCGCGGTATCAAGCATGTTGTTGTAGGAAAGCTCCTTACCGTGGAGTTTATCAAAATAGTTTCCAAAGGACCGCGATTCCCCGCCGTCATCCATGCGGTAGAATCCAGCGTTCTGATGCGGGTTCTCGCCATAGCGCATATCGAGCTCCCGATCGAGTGTCACGGTAACTATCCCGGCTTCGGAATCCTCCCCGCTTTTCCCGGTGCCGATCAGATAATCAGCAATTGCCCGGTCATAGCGCGCAGTCAGTTCATAAACCTTCCTGGCAAGCTTCAGGCGGGTAGAGTGCTTGGTTGCGCCTTTGTTCGCACGCATCTCATCGAGTACCAGAGCGTAATCGGCACTGTCGGTGATCACCGTCACCGACCTGCTGTTCTTCGCCGCACTGCGAAGCATGGAAGGGCCGCCGATATCAATGTTCTCAATGGCCTCTTCAAACGTAACCCCGGGCCTGGCAACCGTCTCTTCGAACGGATAGAGGTTTACAACAACCAGATCGATAAACCCGATACCGTTCTCTTCCGCCTGGGCAACATGATCGGCATTGCCGCGGACTGCAAGGAGACCGCCGTGGATTTTCGGATGTAATGTTTTCACACGGCCATCCATAATTTCCGGAAAACCTGTAATGGTTGAAATGGAGGCCGCATCTACGCCGGCTTCCTGAAGTTTTCGCAAGGTTCCGCCGGTCGAGAAAATCTCAACCCCCATCGATGAGAGCTCACGGCAGAAATCTACAATACCGGTCTTATCAGACACTGAAACTAATGCACGCTTGATAACAGAATCAGACATTTGTAGATTTGATTGGAAAAGTTATTGTTGAACAAAGCGTAAATGTAATCAAATATCGAGTAAATGACCAACCATAAAACCAGGCTGGCGGCCTTCTGTTCAGGCACCGGCTCGAACTTCCAGTCCCTCTACAGCGCTATCAATGAGCGGGGTCTTCCGGCCGAATTTGCACTCTGCCTTTCCAACCGTTCAGAATGCGGCGCGATCTCTTTCGCCGAACAGCACGGCATCCCGACACTGCACCTTTCCGAAAAACAGTACGATACATACGAAGCGTTTGCTGAGGCTATGTTCAAGGCTCTTCAGAAACACAACATCAAGTATATCCTGCTTGCAGGTTACCTGAGAAAGGTACCCGAATCTGTGATTAACGCTTATGCCTGCAAAATTCTCAACATTCACCCTGCACTGCTGCCCAAGTTCGGAGGACACGGCATGTACGGTATCAATGTCCACAAGGCGGTTCTCGAAGCCGGCGAAAAGGAGTCGGGCGCAACTGTACACTACGTTGACGCTGAATATGACAAAGGGCCCATCCTGCTTCAGCGTAAGGTTCCGGTCGAACCGGGAGACACCCCCGAATCGCTTGCGGCAAGAGTCCTCAAATGCGAGCACCGGCTCTACCCCGACGCGCTGGAAATACTCCTCACAGGAAACATCTCATGAGCAACACCCTCCTTGTCAATGAAATATTTCTTTCCATTCAGGGAGAGTCAACCTATGCGGGATTTCCCTGTACCTTCATCCGCCTCACCGGCTGCAGCAGCGTTTGTACCTGGTGCGACACACGCTATGCATCAGGCGAAGAAGGTATGACCATGAAACTGCCCGAGCTAATCAGCCTCGTAGATACATACAAAACACCGCTTGTCGAGATTACCGGTGGTGAACCCCTCGGTCAGGAAAGCGTTTACGCTCTCATGCGGCGGCTTTGCGACAAGGGGTACACCCTGCTGCTCGAAACAGGCGGCTTCCTGCCGGTCGACCGTGTCGATCCCCGCGTGCATAAAATCATAGACATCAAACCTCCGTCGTCAGGGGAAAGCGAAAGAAACTGCCTAAGCAACATCGAGCTTGCAACCACCGCACCGGAGCCTCTGAAAAAAACGTTTGAGTTTAAAATCGTCCTGGCTTCCCGCAAAGACTACGAATGGGCCGTGGACTTTCTGGAACACTCCAACCTTACCACACACTGCACGGTGCTTATGGGAACTGTTTTCAACAAACTGGATTTGGCTGAACTCGCAAAATGGATCCTGCACGACCGTCTCAACGTCAGACTGCAGTTACAGATGCACAAGTATATCTGGCCGCCGGATACACGGGGGGTGTAAGGCTGAGTGCTGAGTGCTTAGCACAATCTTCTACTCATCGCTCGTTGCTTTTTCAACATTCACCGTTTCCCTGACGGTATACTGGGGAATACCGGAGGCTTTACGGGTCAGCATCTCCCCCAACAAGCCAATCGAGAAAAACTGCACTGCGACGATAATCAGGAGGATACCCAGAAAAAGGATCGGCCGGTTCACGACAGCCTGGCTGAAAAAGACTTTTCCGATGGTCACATAGAGACTTATTCCGAAACCCGCGAAAAAACTCACCAGGCTCAACATGCCGAAAAAGTGCATCGGCTGGCGCAGATATCGGGTAATGAAAAGCACCGTAAAGAAATCAAACAAACCGGGAAAGATCCGTGATGTACCGAACTTGGTGGTACCGAACCGGCGGACATTGTGTTTGACAGGAATTTCCGATACCCTGAAACCGCTCCACTGCGCAAGTACCGGAATATAACGGTGCATCTCGCCGTGCAGGTCGAGCGTCTTTACCACTTTTTTGCGGTAAGCTTTCAGACCGCAGTTAAGATCATGCAGCGCGATACCGGTAAACAGCCTGGTCGTGGTGTTGAAAATACCGGAAGGTATGGTTTTGGATAACGGGTCATTACGCGGCCGCTTCCAGCCGCTGACAAGATCATATCCTTCCTGCAGCTTTTCGATAAGCTTTCTGACCGCAAACGGATCATCCTGCAGATCGGCGTCAAGGGTGACAACGTAATCACCCGAAGCATGCCTGAAGCCGGCGGCAAGCGCCGCAGTCTTTCCGAAATTCTTCTGAAACGAAATCAGTTTCACTTCCGGCTTCCGAACGATCTGTTCCCGGATAAAACATGCTGAACCATCTGTGGAACCATCGTCAACCATCAACAGTTCAAACGTAAACGGATGCTCAAAAAGACGATGCAGCTCTTCTTCCGCCATGGCCTGATAGATCTGGTCAAGAAGCATGGAAAGAGACTCCTCTTCGTTATAAAACGGCACGATAATGGACAGAGCGGGAGTTGACGGCATGGTGTTTATATTAGGATATTGTAAAAAATGTACACAATCGGGTGGAAAAGTAAAATCAACAGTTCAACAAGTACATATGCATTACATAGGGGCGCATGTCAGCATAGCGGGTGGTATCGAAAACGCCCCTCTCCGCGCAAAAGAGATAGGAGCAACGGCTTTTGCCATGTTTACGAAAAACCAGCGCCAATGGAATTCCCCGGTTTTGAAAGAAGACAACATGTACGCTTTCAGGAAAAACTGCGAAAGCTGCGGCTACAATCCCGAGCACATTCTGCCTCACGACAGCTACCTGATCAATCTGGGAAGCCCCGATCCGGAAAAGCTTGACCGGTCCCGCCGGGCGCTTATCGATGAAATGCGGCGAACCGAAGCCCTCGGGCTGGTATACCTCAACCTTCACCCCGGCAGCCACCTGAGACAAATCCATGAGACAGAATGTTTGCACGTTATCGCCGACTCGATCAATCTCGCGCTCGAAGCTACCACTAACGTGACTGCTGTCCTTGAAAACACAGCGGGGCAAGGCTCTAACCTGGGGTACACCTTTGAACAGCTTGCCTTTATCCTTGAAAGGGTCCATGACAAATCAAGAGTCGGCATCTGCCTGGATACCTGTCATCTTTTCGCTGCGGGATATGACCTCCGCACCGAAGAGGCCGTGATTGAAACGTTCAGGAAATTCGACACGTCCGTAGGTCTCGACCACCTTAAAGGAATGCACCTCAACGATGCAAAACCTGAACTGGGCAGCAGGCGCGACCGTCATGAGAGTATCGGCAAAGGAAAAATCGGGCTGGAGGGTTTTGCAGCCATCATGCGCCATCCTGCAAGCGCAAACATCCCGCTGATTCTCGAAACTCCGCGGCCTGAAATCTGGGACGAAGAAATCATGCTGCTGCACAGTCTGGAGAAACAGGGATCAGTTGGCAAAAGAATAGTGACATGTGACGAGTAATCAGTGACGAGAGGGAATCAGTAGGCAGTCAGCAGTTGGCAGTGGGCAAAGGGAAGACAAGTCAAAAAGGGGGAAGTCGGCAAGGGGCTAAGGAAAAGAAAAATCGATTCCCGATTCCGATACCGACGGCGAACCCCGAAAGAGAAAAGGCATGGACAGAAACTCTGTTTTTTTCAGCGGCATACGGTAGCAATGCTGACGAAACTCGGGGAAAGAGGATGCTTGATTCAGGAGGATACAGCCGAATATGAATCCGAAGTAAATGACAACGGTTCTTGAGTCGGAATTCGGGGTCGGGATCGGGTTTCGGGGTCGAAAAAGCAGTGACGAGTGACGAAGGGGAAATCAGTTGGCAGTTTTCAGTTGGCAGTGGGCAAAGGGAAGACAAGTCAAAATTCAAAAGGAATAAGTCAAAAAGGGGAAAGTCGGCAGTTGGCAGGAAAGGATGTTGTGTGCCCTCAAGTCGCTCACGACGATGTATAGAGGTGCCCTAACGTGAAGACAGTTTCTTTTTCAATAGTTTTATAACTTACGGTGTGGAGCTAAGGAGACTCGAACTCCTGACCCTTTGCATGCCATGCAAATGCTCTACCAACTGAGCTATAGCCCCGGTTCGTAACTGTAAGGCACCTCTATTAAATTTATTCCGCGTCATGATTATCTCGTTGGGCGGATAGGAAAGGGGCGCTCACGACAATTTATAGAGGCACCCTGTAATTATGAGAAAAAAATTTTTATTTCCAACCGGTTTTGTTTTTTCTTGCTTATGTGTAATGGCCAATATAACAGAGTTCCCGGTAAAGAGTTGAAGCGAAATTCCAAAGGGTTATGAATCTTTTCTTCGTGATCAAGGAGGGTTTTTCCGGCATCTGGAGAGCAAAGCTTCCGGCTGTCGTAACGGTTGTCGTAGGGTTTCTCGCCCTGGTGCTGCTTGGATTGTTTGCAACGGTTTCCCTGAGTTTTTTTGATATCATCGACGAAGTCCGCGGCAGGGTCGAGCTGGAAGTGTTTTTCCCCGAGCCGGCATCCGATGAATACGTGACAACGCTGTATGGCAGAATAGGGGAACTCGACGGAGTACGTGAAGTGACCTATATTTCAAAAGACAGTGCCGCCGCCATTTTCCGGCAGGAATTCGGGAAGGATATCGTCGATATCCTCGGCCTGAATCCTCTCCCCCGCTCAGCAAAAGTACAAGTTCAGCCAAGACACGCCGCACCTGACAGCCTTCAGGGAATTGTTGCCTCGATCAAGGGGTTTGACCCCACACTTGATATACGCTATAACAAGATTTTCCTGCAACAGCTCGAGGATAACGCCCGCCTCTTTACAGCCCTTACCGCGGGAATCGGTATTCTGATAGCGATTGCGACTGTGGTACTGGTTGGTTATACGATCCGTCTCGCCATCTATTCGCGGCAGCAGAAAATCAAGACAATGCGTCTGGTTGGTGCGACAAACTGGTTTATCAGTGCCCCCTATGTCATCGAAGGGGGAATACAGGGTATACTTGCGGGGGGGTTCGCCGCTCTTGCAATCCACCTTTTGTCCGAGCAGCTGCTGTTTCGTTATGAACCGGGTATCTATGCGGTGCTCAATCCTTCGACCTATCTGGTTTATCCGGTGCTTGCCGGGCTTGGCTTTTTGCTGGGGATCTTCGGGAGTACGGTTGCAGTACGAAAGTATTTAAGAAAAGCCTGATGACGGCTGAACAGCCTTCAATCCGCGGACTATATCTTTTTCAGCACGAACAGCACCAAACCCACAAGAATCGAGGCTGCCAACCCGGCAAATATATTAAGCCCCGCGGCAACCAGTATAACCGGAACCGTAAAATCAACCGTCATGTCGACAAGAGCGGTCGACACGGAAAAAACAAGCGCGGTTATTATGGTGAAAAAAAAGCTTGTCGCGATACTACCGGCAAGCGATACAAAAACCGTTTCCCGCTTACCTGCAACAACCTCCTGCTGTCGTTTGGTCTGTTTTTCACCACGGGGGTCCTGCCGGTTTTTTACCAGCATTGCCGAGACTGCGAAAAAAAACAATACGAAAAAATAAACGGCGTACACCGAATAGATCTCAGGCCACGCTGGGTTAAAAAAGCCCTGTTCCAGCCAGGAACTTGAAATTTTGAGCATAAAAACCGATGAAGCAAAAAAAACCGTTCCCCATAAAAACGTGATCGAGAGCCATGTCCATACGGCTGGAGCCGATACCGTCTTTTTTGCTTCTAAAACCATCAGTGCAGGGTCCTGTTTTCAGATTTCTTATCCTGCCTCAAGAGCACCCTGATCACTGTGCTCCGTCCGCCTTGTACTCATGCCGCTCACGACAATGCGGGGAGGTGCCTCGACAGCTTTTTAAAATAATCCTTAATCGGATCATTTCCATCACCTCATTTCCGAGAGCCGTCAGTAAAACCCCAACCCTGCAACAGGAACCGCCGCACTTGCTCCTACACCTCTACAAGTGAAAATATTTTTAAAAATACCCCTTGTTATTTTACCTTCTATTGGCAAACTTAGGGGCGAAGACTTCACAAAACCTTAACATTGGGACGACCACATGTGCGGAGTTTTTGGCGTATATAATTCTAAAACTCCCGCTGAAGATACGTTCTATGGGCTATACTCCCTCCAGCACAGGGGACAGGAAGCGGCAGGAATTGTTGTAGCAGGATACGACGAGAGGAAAAACAAAACGGTTTACAGGCAGCATAAAGGCATGGGGCTTGTTTCCGAAGTCTACAAGAACCCGGAAATTCTCAAGAAAATGCCTGGCTATGCGGCCATAGGCCATAACCGATATTCAACCACCGGTGCCTCGAAATCAACCAGCAATATTCAGCCGTTCTCACTGACTTACCGTTCGGGCAACCTCGCGATTGCTCATAACGGGAATCTTACCAACTCGCGCGCTTTGCGCAAGGAGCTTACCGAATGCGGGATCATTTTTCAGGCATCATCCGACACGGAGATCATCCCGCATCTTGCAGCGTTGAGCAAGGAAAAGGAACCTCTTCACCAGATCTACCATGCCCTGCGTCAGGTACAGGGAGCATTTTCTCTTGTCATCCTCGCCAATGATCAGCTCATCGCAGCCCGAGACCCATACGGCGTCAGGCCTCTCGCCCTTGGTAAAACCACCGATCCCGAAACAGGCGAAGCAACTTTTTGCATAGCAAGTGAAACTTGCGCGTTCGACATCCTGTCGGTAAACTACATACGCGACGTCGAACCGGGCGAAATTCTCCTGATAGACAAACTTTCGACCAAAACCCACAAGCCTGTTTCGCTTTTTCTGCCGCCCTCAAAACGCAAGGCGCGCTGCATCTTTGAATACGTGTACTTTGCCAGGCCGGACAGCCTTGTCTTCAACCATTCCGTCGACAAGGTGCGCCGCAACCTCGGTAAAAACCTTGCCCGTGAGTCCAGGGTTGACTCCCACGGCGACGACCAGCATCAGATCGTTGTCAGCGTACCCGATTCATCCAACACGGCGGCACTTGGTTTTGTCCGTGAAAGCAACAAGATCAACCGTCCTGCACGTTTCGAGCACGGCCTGATACGCAACCACTATGTTGGCAGAACATTTATTCAGCCGGGCAAGGAAAGCAGGGAAATCAAGGTGCGTTCAAAATACAATATCATCCGCGGTGTCCTGCATGATCGCCAGGTCGTTGTCATCGATGACTCGATTGTGCGCGGCACAACCGCAAAGATGCTTATCAAGCTTATCCGCGAAGCCGAGCCAAAAGAAATTCACCTGCATATCAGTTCCCCTCCGATCACCAATCCGTGCTTCTACGGCATGGACTTCCCGACAAAAGTCCAGCTGCTCACGTACATGTTCGCCGATGCGAAGGACAATGATGAAGAAGTCGAAAAAATACGGGAATATATCGGAGTTGACTCGCTCAAATACCTATCACTCCAGGGGATGCTGAACAGCGCACCGAGGTTCGAGCATGAAACCTGCAGCTACTGTACCGCATGTTTTACCGGAGACTACCCCATACGCATAAACGATGCAGTAACCGATAAGGAAGAGTATGACAGCGGGGAGTAGGAAAGTAAAAAGTCAAAAAGGGCGCAACGCAAATGGACAAACAAGGACGATTAATTTTGCCTTTCGACCTTTGCCTTTCAACCCTTCTTCTTGTTCTCTTTGAACTCGATACGAACAGAGGTATGGGGGACTGCTTCAAGACGTTTTTTCGGAATAGGCTTGCCCGACTTTGCGCAAACACCATAGGTCTTGTTTCTGATCCTTTCAAGGGCCTGATCTATATATCCGAGATATTTCTCATCACGGGCGATAAACATGAACCGCTGTTCGCGGTCCATGGTTTCCGTACCATGATCGGCCATGTGCATGGAGTAGTTTGAATTGATCGAATCTTCCACACTCTCCTCGGAAAGGGATGAGCGCAGGATATCGAGATCACGCAACACCTCTTCACGGCGTTTCAGAAGAATCTGCTTGAAATGCTCCAGCTCTTCATCCGACAAGTATGTGTGTATCACCTTTGTCGGGCCCTCGGGCACCTCTTTTTCCTTCTTACTGGTACTGCTGCTTTTTCTGGGCATGATATCTATATCCAGTTTACTGGTTCAAACACTACACGGCACATCTATTAATCGTTGCATGTCCTGATTGTTTCGATGGGCGTTCAGAATGAGGCTCGGGCGCTCCGTCCGCCTCATATCCCGATTGTATCGGGACTCGCAACAACGTATAAAAGCCCCTAACCCGAGGTAAACGGCTGTTTACATGATGACCGCCGGGGAATCTCAGTGGCATATCTATCTCAGGTAAAAACACGGTAATTATAACATTAGCTTTTGGATTTTTCAAGCATTAAACGGCATAATTCCCCGTTTACCCTCTCCTCGCGGCCCCCGGGAACAGTGTCTATGGAAACAATATCAAGCGTAACGGCAAGAGTTTCCTGCCTGATATAATCGTTGTTCGCTTCAACCGCACCCCGAAGTTTTGCGCCACCAGCAACTTTCAAGGCGATTCTGTCGGTGATCTCCAGCCCGCTGTCCTTTCTCAGGGCCTGAATCCGGCTTACCAGTTCCCTTGCCAGCCCGAGCATCTCCAGTTCAGGCGTAATCTCGGTATCAAGCGCAACCATGATGTAATGCACATCATCCGACGCAACCAGCCAGCCTTCGATATCTTCACGGTTTATAGCAACATCTTCGCTGGTAATGGTATAGCGTTTCCCGTCAATTTCCAGGTCCAGAGAACCTGCAGTCTCGAGAGCGGAAATCTGCTTGTGCGTCAGGAGTCTGATGCTTTCCGCAAGCTGTTTCACTTCTTTACCGTAACGGGGTCCGAGAGACTTGAAATTCGGCTTTGCCTTCTTGCTTACAACCGCACTCTCATCCTCGATGTACTCGACTTTCCCAACGTTAACCTCATCAACGATGATATCCCTGACCTGTTCATACTCTCTCCGGTCGGCGACGTTATCAACCGCAAGCATGATGCGTTTCAAAGGCTGACGAACCTTGATCGAGGCTTTTTCGCGCATCGTCCGCACCAGCGAAGTTATGATCTGGGCTTTTTTCATGCGGTGCTCCAGCGGCTTGTCGATCATTTCGTTGTCCGCCTCCGGAAATTCGCAGAGATGTACCGATTCCCAAGGTTCCCTGCCGGTCAGACCGTTCAGGCTCGTGTAGATTCGGTCGGCAATGAAGGGGGTAAACGGTGCGAGAAGCTTCGCGACCGTTTCCAGGCAGTGATACAGCGTCTGATATGCTGCAAGCTTGTCCTGCCCCATCTCCCCTTTCCAGAACCGTTTCCTTGAACGGCGGATATACCAGTTGGACAGATCATCGACTGTAAAGTCGTTGATCAGCCGTACCGCTCCCGTAATATCATACTGCTGCATCCGCAGCTCAACACCCGAAATCAGCGAATTAAGGCAGGAGATAATCCAGCGATCCAGTTCAGAACGTACCCGCACAGGAAGCTCTGCTTCGGCAAACGTAAATTCATCCACGTTCGCATACATCACGAAGAAATTGTAGCTGTTGACGAACGCACGGAAGAATTTGCGCTGTTCCTCCTCTATCTCATCCGTGTTGAAAGATTTCGGCCTCCATGGCGGACTGGCCAGTATGAGGTACCAGCGCAATGCGTCGGCACCATATTTTTCCATTGTGTCGAACGGGTCAACAACGTTGCCCTTTGACTTGGACATCTTCTGGCCGTTGCGGTCCAGAAGATGACCGTTGACCACAAGGTTTCGGTAAGCAGGCTTGTCAAAAATCAACGTTGCGATGGCATGCAGCGTGTAAAACCACCCTCTTGTTTGATCGACTCCCTCCGCGATGAAGTCGGCAGGAAAAGTTTTCTCGAAAAGCGCCTTGTTTTCGAACGGGTAGTGCAGCTGCGCGAAGGGCATCGAGCCGCTGTCGAACCAGACATCTATCAGTTCCGGAGTCCGGTTGAACCTTTTACCGTCCTTTACGAAATAAATCCGGTCAACAAAAGGCTTGTGCAGATCAAGCTCAACCAGTCCACCGGCAAGAGCGTCCCCAAACCGGTACTGTTTGCCGTCGATATCGATAAAGCCTTCTTCAAGTTCCGCGACGGAACCAATGGCAAATACTCGGCCGGAATCAGGGCCGTCCCCTATCCCGAAATCCTCTGAAACCCATATAGGCAGAGGTGTACCCCAAAACCGCTCACGGGAAAGAGCCCAATCTTTGTTCTCTTCCAGCCAGTTGCCAAACCTGCCCGCACCGATCTCCGGCGGACACCAGTTGATATGACGGTTATGCTCCACCATCCGGTCGGCAATACTGGTTGTCCTGATATACCAGGATTCACGCGCATAATAGATCACCGGCACATCATAACGCCAGGAAAACGGATAGGTATGGGTAATGGTTTCCTTTCTGAGAAGCTTTCCCTCTTCCTTCAAGCGCCGGATAATCGGCAGATCGGCGTCTTTGAAAAACATCCCCTCGTAATCAGGAACCTCAGCCGTAAAGCAGCCGTTACGCGCTACCGGCTGGAGCATCGGAAGGTCGTACTTTTTCGACAACTCATAGTCGTCGGCGCCGAATGCCGGGGCAATATGCACGATACCTGTCCCCTCTTCGGTCGACACAAAGTCACCCTCGGCAACATACCAGCATGGCTTGTCCGGCTGTGCCCAGGTAAACAGCGGCTCGTATTCCAGCCCGGCAAGGAGGCTGCCCCGGAAAGAATCCAGGATAACAAGCCCGTCATCCTCTCCCGTCTGCCGCTCAAGTACCTTAAGGCGTGATCTTGCAAGAAGATATACCTTGTCCTCCGCGGTTCGAACCTTCACATATTCGACATCAGGCCCGACACACAGCGCGACATTTGAAACCAGCGTCCAGGGCGTAGTTGTCCACACCAGTAAATGTTCGTCGGCGCCTTTTACCTTGAACTTCACATAGATGCTCGGATCTTTCACCTCTTTGTAGCCCAGGGCAAGCTCATGGGAACTCAGCACCGTCTCCGATTTCGGATCCTGCGGAACAATCTTGTAATCCTTGTAAATCAGACCCTTGTCGAAAATCGTTTTCAGCGCCCACCAGACAGACTCGATATAGTCATTGGTACAGGTTATGTAAGGATCGTCCATATCCACCCAATATCCCATCAACTCCGTCAACCTGCCCCATCCTTCACGGTTGTCCTCGATATGATAGCGCACAAGCTTTGCAGCCTCGGCGTTGAATTCACCGGCACCGTACGCCTCAACCTGGGCCTTGTTTTTCAGTCCGAGTTTCTTCTCTACTGAAATTTCAACCGGCAATCCATGGGTATCCCATCCGGCCTTGCGCGGAACCTTATAACCCTGCATCGACTTGAAGCGGCAGACAATATCCTTGATCGTCCTGCTGAAAACATGATGCACCCCCGGTTTGCCGTTTACCGTTGGCGGACCTTCGTAAAACGAGAACACCCTGTCGCCCGGCTTGTCAAGGCTTTTTCGAAAAATATCGTGCTTTTTCCAGAACCGTAAGACCTCGGACTCTACGCTGCTGTAGGATACCTCGGCAGGATACTCGGGAAATTTATCAGGCATTGCTCTCTGTGTAATCAGTAAGAAGTTGAACAACAGGCCCCTCGAAAAACCCGCTTCCCCCGGCTCCTGTGCTCCGCCCATGCTGCTCCTGAACCGCTCGCGGCGGTTCTTCGAGGGACCTTAAGCGTAAGTCAGGCTCGGAATATACAAGAACGGTATACAATATACAATCGCATTACCACAGCGCAGGGAAATACGAAAGGCAAGCCTTTTTTTAAAGACTTGCCTTTACAGACTTTGACAGATACAGTCCTGAAAATCGACAGGCTCGTGACGGGAAATGAATTTAATTACTTGGCACCCTGATTGCTGTTGAGGGACTTGTTGATCCCTTCAAGAATTTGCTGAGCAACGTTATTTGCCGACTCCAGAGCCTGAACAAGCATATTGCCAAGCGGAGTAAGTGTATTATCAAGAAGGGTACCTACACCTAACAGGATTGTGGAAAAATCCCCTTTAATGTTTTGGCCGCCCTCATCTTGCTGCTGGGATTTTATTTCTTCTGCCATATGCCACAGTGTTTATAATTTATAACGATACTCAGATTTACAATAGGGCTATAATAACACATTTATCCAAGCATTCAAAACCTCTGCCCTTTTTCATGCTGATCCAGTTTTTTTTCACCCCCGGCCATACCTATCATCATAACGTACAATATCGTCCTCGCCAAGATAGCTTCCAGTCTGCACTTCAATCAGTTCCAAGGGTATTTTTCCCGGATTTCGCAGACGGTGCATGGTTCCAAGAGGGATGTAGGTTGACTGGTCCTCCCTTAGAACGATCTCCTTGTCACCAACCGTGATCAGCGCCGTTCCCTTGACCACAATCCAGTGTTCCGCACGATGAAAATGTTTTTGCAAAGACAATGCCGCCCCAGGGTTGACAACGATGCGCTTTACCTGGAAACGGTCCGACAGGTCGATCGTCTCGTATGACCCCCAGGGCCGGCATACCCGCCGATGATTGAGCGCCTCATTGCGCCCCCCCTTTTTCAACCGCTCTACAATTACTTTTACGTCCTGTACTTTTTCCTTGGCGGCAACCAGCACGGCATCCGATGTCTCGACAATAACATGTTTATCAAGGCCGACCGCAGCCACGAGACGGCTCGAAGCATGAATAAAACTGTTCTGCACGTCATGCGTAAGCACATCCCCTTTCATCACATTACCGAGAGCATCCCGCTTCCTGACCCCCCAAAGCGCGGACCATGCACCGATATCGCTCCACCCCGCATCGAGGGACACTACCGCCGCCCGAGAAGTTTTCTCCATCACAGCGTAGTCGATCGAATCCGAAGGACATGCGGTAAACGCCTCCTTGTCAAGCCTCAGAAAATCAAGGTCAGCCACCGCCTTCCCCAGAGAAGCTCTGCACGCATCAAGGATTTCCGGCGCCTGTTCCCCCAGTTCTTCAAGATACCGTGACGCCCGGAACAGAAACATTCCACTGTTCCAAAAATAATCCCCTGAACTGATGTACCTCTCTGCCGTCCCCCGGTCGGGCTTCTCAACGAACTCCTCAACAGGAAAAACTCCACTGCCCCCGTCTACTTCCCGGCCTTTGGTTGACGCCTTGATATACCCGTAACCTGTTTCAGGTGAGTCAGGCACTACGCCAAATGTAACCAGGGCTCCGTCATCAGCAGCCGTCAGACCGAGAGTCACGGCTTTTACAAAAGCTTCGTTATCCCGGATAACATGGTCTGCAGGAAGAATCAACATCGTCGCTTCAGGAAGTTCCTGCTGGACATGCAACGCAGCAACCCCTACAGCCGGAGCCGTATTCCGCCCTACAGGCTCCAGAAAAATACCGCCTACGGCGTCTGTTACCTGCCTCAGTTGTTCGGCAACCATAAACCGATGCTCCTCATTGCAGACACAAAACAACGGTCCGGTATCGGGGAGCGCTTTAAGTCTCCCCACCGTCTCCTGAAGCATGGTTCCTTCTCCGGCAAGAGGCAGAAGCTGTTTAGGGTACAGTGCCCTCGAAAGGGGCCAGAGCCGTGTACCGGACCCGCCACTGAGTATCACAGGAACAATCATGTGCAGATAATAATATTTATCGTATTATATTGTTGAAAAATAATGAATCGTCTGCGATTGCAGGTACTTTTCTTTTTTCTCTTGAAAAACATGTCTGAAAACAAACCGCATCGTGTAAATTTTGCCTTGGTACGGATTATCACGGAAACCCTTGATCTCATACAGGATTCCTTCGAAGAAGGTAAACCTGCAAAGATCAATACAGGGCTGAATTTCGGTATCGACCGGGACAGAAACCTTGTAAAGGTGCTTTACAAAAACACTTTCCAACAGGATGGACAGGATTTCATTGAAATAGAGATTGCCTGCATATTTGCTATTGACAAGGAATCGTGGCAACTTTTGAACAGTAAAGAGGAAGGAAAGTTCATTCTGCCCAAGGGCTTGGCCGGACATCTTGCAACGCTTACCGCGAGTACTGCAAGAGGCGTTCTGCATAATGAAACAGAAGGCACGCCGTTCAACAGGTACTTTATTCCCGCCGGCAACATTAATGATATGCTCCCCTCGGATGTCGTCCTGCCGCTGGAAACCCCCTAATCCTGTGTAAAGAGCACCCCTACTCCCCGTACATCTTCCTGTAATAACTCTTATACTCGCCCGATGTTACGTTGTCGAGCCACTCCTGATTATCAAGATACCAGTCAACGGTTTTTTCGAGCCCCTCCTTGAACTGAAGAGACGGCACCCATCCCAGTTCCCGGTGAAGTTTGGAGGAATCAATCGCATAACGAAAATCATGGCCGGCTCTATCGGTCACATAGGTTATCAGCTTCTCCGACTCTCCGGCCGGACGCCCGATTTTCCTGTCCATAATACCGCAGAGCAACCTGATAAGGTCGATATTTTTCCACTCGTTCTGCCCCCCGATATTGTAGGTTTCCCCCTGCTTACCATGATGATAGATCACATCGATCGCATGCGCATGATCAAGCACCCAGAGCCAGTCCCGGACGTTCTCTCCTTTTCCATAAACCGGCAACGGCTTATTGTTGCGGATGTTATTGATGAACAGCGGGATAAGCTTTTCCGGAAACTGGAAAGGACCGTAATTGTTAGAACAGTTGCTGATCACCACCGGCAACCCATAGGTGTCGTGGTAAGCACGCACAAAGTGGTCGGAAGACGCTTTCGACGCTGAATACGGACTGTGAGGATCATAGGGAGTGCCTTCGGTAAATGCTCCTTCCGCACCGAGTGCACCATACACCTCGTCGGTTGAAACATGGTAGAACAGCTTCCCGCCGGCATCACCTTTCCACAGAGCCCGTGCGGCATTCAGCAGGTTCACGGTTCCCAGCACATTGGTCATCACAAACTCGGTCGGGTTGGCAATCGAACGGTCAACGTGCGACTCGGCGGCAAGATGGATAACGCCGTCAAACATTTCACCGGCAAACAGCTCCTGTATGGCGTTCCCATCGGTAATATCACCCCTGATAAACCGGTAATTCGAACAAGCTTCAATATCGCGCAGATTCTCGAGGTTACCGGCATACGTAAGCTTGTCAAGATTGGTGATCCTGTATTCAGGATATGCATTCACGAAATGCCGGACAACATGCGATCCGATAAATCCCGCCCCTCCGGTAATCAAAATGTGCATTGCAGTAAAGTCAAAATTCTTTATTCTTTCGCGAGCATTCTCTCCAGCGAATCCTGCCAGTGAGGAATATCGAAACCCCATTCAGTCTTGATCTTTCCTTTGTGCAGCACACTGTAATGCGGGCGTTTCGCGGGAGTCGGATACTGGCTGCCCTCTATCGGCAACACTTTGCACTTCATCCCTTTCAACCTCATAACAGCCCATGCGAAATCATACCAGGAACATATCCCCTCATTGGAATAGTGGTAGGTCTCGGCATATGCCTGCTCTCCGTCATAACGCCCGAGAATCTCCAGAATTGAAGCAGCAAGATCTGCCGCCCAAGTCGGCGTGCCTACCTGGTCGAAGACAACCTTCAGCTGCTCCCGCTCCCTGCCCAAACGCAGCATTGTCTTGACGAAATTGTCTCCGTAAGAAGAATACAGCCAAGATGTTCGAAGTATCATATAGGAAGGCGCTATCCGGCGGATACATTCCTCTCCCTCCCATTTTGATCTGCCGTATACGCCGAGCGGGCTGACGGGATCATGTTCACGGTAGGGCTGAAACGCATTCCCGTCAAACACGTAATCAGTAGATATATGAACAAGCAACGCATGGTGATCCTTTGCTATCCCGGCAAGAGCAGCCGCCCCGTCGCGGTTGACACGGAATGCCCTGCCTGTCTCCTCTTCGGCTTTGTCGACAGCCGTATAAGCTGCGCAATTCACTATAGCTGCAATATTATGATGACTGCACACACGCCCAACACTCTCTTTGTCGGTGATATCGAGCTCGGGAAGGTCATGGCAGAAAAATCTCAGCTTCCCTCCCCGGGTTGACAATGCCTTCATCTCGGAGCCAAGCTGGCCGCTGCTTCCGGTAACAAGAACGTTCATGTAGAAAAGTCAAAAGCTAAAACTCAAAAATTTATATAGGACAAGCTATTCTACAGGGGCTCCGGCATCAATGCCAGGAAAGGCAAAAGGAAAAGGATTTTTTACTTTTGACTTGAAATCACCGGGGTGATTTCAGAGAATTTCGGCAGCCTCTTGTCCTTTTCCGAAACCTGAATATCCTCGGCAGGCAGCATCCAGTCGATTGCAAGCTGAGGATCGTTCCAGGCAACTCCGGCATCGTGATCCGGCGAGTAGTAGCTGTCACATTTGTAACTGAACAGGGCTTTCTCGCTCAATACCACAAAACCATGAGCAAAACCTCTGGGGATCCACATCATCCGCTTATTTTCTCCGCTGAGCACCTGCGCTACATGCTTCCCGAAATGTGGAGAGTCTTTGCGTATATCAACCGCCACATCAAGCACCTTTCCTCTCACAACCCGTACCAGCTTTCCCTGCATGCAGGGAGGTTTCTGGTAATGCAGTCCACGCAATACGCCAAAGCCGGAAAATGATTCGTTATCCTGCACAAAAACCGTTTTTCCTGCGTGTTTGTCAAAAAAATTCTGTCTGTAGGACTCAAAAAAACAACCCCGCTCATCTTCAAAAACGCGAGGTTCAAATACCATGATATCAGGAATCGCCGTCTCGACAAGTTTCATAGCACAAAAAAAACAAAAGTAAAAACAAAAGCACCTCTGACTTTTTATTTCCTTCTCAACAACCTCATCAGATACTCCCCATACTGGTTTTTCATCAATTGCCCTGCCAACGCTTCAAGCTGCTCGTCGCTGATCCATCCCCTCCTCCAGGCAATCTCTTCCGGGCAGGCGATCTTCAGCCCCTGGCGTTTCTCCACCGTCTCGATAAAATTGCCGGCTTCCTGAAAAGAATCGTGCGTGCCGGTATCCAGCCAGGCGAACCCGCGTCCCATGATAGACATCCTCAAACGCTTCCGGCGAAGGTACTCCTCATTTACCGAAGTGATTTCCAACTCACCGCGTGCTGACGGTTTCACATTTTTCGCCACCTCGACTACGTCGTTCGAATAAAAATACAATCCGACAACAGCGTAATTGGATTTCGGTTCTTTCGGCTTCTCTTCTATCGAAAGCACCTTGCCTTCATCGTCGAACTCGGCTACGCCATAGCGTTCCGGATCGTTTACATAATACCCGAAAATAGTGGCCATTCTCTCCTCGCGGACGCTTTCCACCGCCTTCTGCAGCATACCTGTGAACCCGTAACCGAAAAAGATGTTGTCGCCGAGGATCAAGCACACATCGTCATCCCCGATAAACTCCTCACCAAGCAGAAACGCCTGGGCAATGCCGTCCGGCGACGGCTGTTCCACATAGGAAAGGTCGATCCCCCAGTCGCTCCCGTCTCCCAGCATCCTGCGAAACAGAGGAAGGTCCATCGGGGTCGAGATCACCAACACTTCCCGGATACCCGCCAGCATCAAAGTGCTCAACGGGTAGTAAACCATCGGCTTGTCGTAAATAGGCAAAAGCTGTTTCGATAAGCCTTTCGTAACCGGATACAACCTCGTACCCGAACCGCCTGCAAGAATAATCCCTTTCATAATGGCATTTCAGTTCACGAATCTGGTGGGAACCTCTATTCCGCGACTCAATTGCTCCGTTAAACGGATAGAAAGAGGTTTCTGCGCTCCGTTCGCCTTGCACCTGAACCGCTCATGACAATACATAGAGGTGTCCATTAATATGGAGAAATTGCTTACCTTAACCGAGGCAGCGGCAGCTTTTTGATCCGCTTCTGTTCTTTCATGCCGTTGTAAACTCTTTTTTCAGCAAAAACTCACATACAGCAGCTCAATGTCAGACCCGATTCCCTCATCGACACTTTCCCGTGATCCATCCTGCAAAGAGCACTTCTACATCACACGTGAGGCGAAGAAATCTTTTGACATCATAGAACCCGGATTCCTCGATCCCCTGCAGGGCGGGCAATCCTCAATCGAACAGGTACAGCGGCAGACAAACAGTATCAACAAGAAACTCAAACAACGTTACGGTGATGAGGCCAGACTGCTTCTGCCCGCCCAGTTTCACGGCATGAAACTGCTTCACGCGGCGGCTCATCTCATTATAAGCCGTGCCGCCAGCCAGCAAAACCCAAGGTTTCTGGGCCAAGTTGAAAAGGCCGCTGGCAAAGAACTTGCCGAAGCCGGGCTTTCCGGCTACATGAAAAAGTTTATAACGGTCTTCCCTCCTTCCAATGTATTCAGGGGAAAGCAAACGCGCAAGGCATATCTTGCTTCAGCATCAAACCGGCAACTGGTGCTCGAAGAATCTCTTTTTGTCTGGCTGCAGAACCAAAATCCTGCGCTTGACCAGTTCAGCTTCCTGCTGACCGATGAAGAACTCCGGGATGAGCCGTCATATCAAACCGTCGTACAGACGTTCCTGCACTCGCTCAAGGCACTGGGCCCTGCAGGTCCCGGCAAAACCGATCTGGCAGAGCTGTTGACAAGGCCGATCCGTCACGCTCCGAACTCTGTTCTGGAACAGTTGCGCTACATCAGCATGCACTGGAGAACGCTCTTCGAAGGAACACCCTTTCTGGAGATGCTCGACGGCGGTATCCACCTGATTGACGATGAGGACACCTATCTTTTTCTCGAAAAGATGGGTCGGGACAGTAGAGAACAGCACGAGGATTTTTTCGAAAAACAGGTTCAGGCACCGTCCTACAGTGATCTTGAAAACGCGCCGGAAAATTATTCCACGGACTCTTCATGGATGCCGGAGGTAGTCATGCTCGCCAAGAGCACTTTCGTGTGGCTCGACCAGTTGAGCAAGACCTATCAGCAGCCGATCCGCCGTCTGCAGGACATTCCCGACAGGGAACTTGACCGTATTGCCGAACGGGGTTTTACCGCGCTCTGGCTCATAGGCCTTTGGAAAAGAAGTCCTGCTTCGCAGAAAATCAAGCATTTGCAGGGCAACCCCGATGCCATATCTTCAGCATATGCACTGGATTGCTATGAGATCTCCGGAGAGCTCGGCGGCCATGAAGGATACCTGAACCTCCATCACAGAGCGCTGCAACGAGGCATTCGGCTCGCAAGCGATATGGTACCCAACCACACCGGACTGGATTCAAAGCTGGTGCAAGAGAAACCGGAATGGTTCGTCAGCACGCATGAGCCACCTTTCCATTCTTACACCTATAACGGTCCGAACCTCAGCAATGATCCCGGTTACAGCATCTTTATCGAGGACGGCTACTGGGACCGTTCTGACGCCGCCGTGACGTTCAAGCGGGTGGACTACCATACAGCGGACACCCGGTACATCTACCATGGAAACGACGGTACAACCATGCCATGGAACGACACCGCCCAGCTGAACTTCCTCAGCGGGGAGGTTCGCGAGGCTGTTATTCAGCAGATCCTTCATGTTGCCCGGATGTTTCCGGTAATCCGCTTCGACGCGGCCATGGTGCTGGTAAAGAAACACATTCAGCGATTATGGTATCCCCTGCCGGGACACAAGGCCGGCATACCTTCAAGAAGTTCCAGCGCGATGAACCTTGAGGATTTCAACAAGTTCATGCCGGAAGAGTTCTGGCGGGAGGTTGTCGACCGCATCCATGCGGAAGCGCCGGATACACTGCTGCTTGCCGAGGCGTTCTGGATGCTCGAAGGGTACTTTGTCCGGACACTCGGCATGCATCGGGTGTACAACAGCGCCTTCATGCACATGCTCAAAAAAGAGGACAATGCGGGTTACCGATACCTGATCAAAAATACTTTGGAATTTGACGTCGGGATCCTGAAACGCTACGTGAACTTCATGAACAACCCGGACGAGGACACGGCGGTCGAACAGTTTGGCAAAGGTGACAAATATTTCGGTGTGTGCGTGATGATGGCAACCATGCCCGGCCTGCCGATGTTCGGCCACGGACAGATCGAGGGATTCAGCGAAAAGTACGGGATGGAGTATTCGCGAGCCTACCTCGACGAGCGCCCTGACGAGGGTCTGGTGAAAAGACACGAGCGGGAAGTTTTCCCGCTGCTGAAAAAACGCAATTTGTTTGCGGATGTGCAGCACTTCTTTCTGTACGATGTGTATTCAGGGGAAGGTTCGGTGAATGAGAATGTCTTCTGCTACTCCAACCGGCTGGGTGATGAACGCGCACTGGTGGCTTACAACAATGCCTGGGAGCAGACCATGGGCCATGTTACAACTTCGGTCGGATTTAAAACAGAACACGGCATCGAACAGCGTTCATTGTGCGACGGCCTGGGGCTGAGCCATAATAACGATACCTTCGTGATTTTCCGGGACCACGTTTCGAACATCGAATATATCCGGGCGGTTCGTGAACTTCGAGAGCAGGGACTGCACATTGTCCTCGGCGGGTACCGGTACAATGTTTTCCTGGACTTCAGAGAAGTCTTTTCTTCAAGGCTGATGCCCTATGACCGGCTGTGCCGTCATTTGGACGGAGGCGGCCTGCCATCGATCGACACAGCCGCCCTGGAGATGAGCCTTGCGCCTCTGCATGACAAGATCGCCGGGTTTTGTTCTCAGCCCAACCTTGAACTGCTGCTCGACAAAACAGTGAGTAACACAAACCGACAGAAGCTTCTCAGCAAATCACTTTCCGGCCTGCTGGACTTTGTTTCCGGAGAATATGGCCTGCTGACCGGTCAAAAGATAACGATACCGGATCATGCCGTAAAAAATGCCTCCGCATATATCGAGCGGGCAGGCGCACTGGCAACCATACTTGAAAAGATGGACGCTGCACGGGAGCTGCGCAGAAGTCTTGGCATCGGAGGCGGACAAAAAAGCTGTTTCGACCATCTGGCTCTTGTATGGGTAACTCTCGAAGCACTGGAGCACCTCCTCAAAGACAACGGCATTTTGAAACATGGCGTTATCGACGACTGGTTGCTGGCAAAACCGCTGACCAGAGCGTTCCGGGAAAACACCAGGTTGAACGGCACACGTTCCGGGCCACTGACCGATCTTTTCGGCTGCCTGCTGGCATTGAAAATGCCTGTAGCCACGGTACGGGCCCCTGAAAAATACCTTGCCGACAAGCTGGGCTGCCTTTTCGAGAAAAATGGCGCGACTCACGCTGAAACATTTCTCTCGGTGCAGGAACAATATAACAAGCGATGGTTCAGGGAATCCAGGTTCACCGTGATCACCTCATGGCTGTGCGTCATTACCCTGCTGCATACAGGAGTAACCCAAAAGAAAGAGGCCATTTTCCTTAAAAAAGAGATCGGCGGCTGGATCGAAGCATTGGAAAAAATCCATGAGGATGCATTCGTTGCAGGGTATGAAGTCGGGACATTTTTGAAAAACGCGAAACGCAAGCGCCAGTGCTGAGCACTGAGCGGAAACTACCGCTGAATCCATTCCGCAAGATTCTTTTTTATTCTACGAATTCTATCTTCTGACACCTCACCTATTTTTCCAATCAGTACCCCTCCCTCAATAACAGCAATGCGTGCAACACGAATAAGACTGGAGCTAACCAGCCCGCTTTGCGCAAAATCGTCATCTTTCACAGTTACAATCTCATCAAGATCAGGGGTATAATGCTTCAACTGAGATGAAATCATGCAGATAAGCCAGTCATTATATTTCACAGACATTGGACACAACAATAATGCCGGACGAAGCCTGCCTTCAGACAAGTCTGTTTGAGGAAATCTGAAGATCACAACATCGCCGGACTTTTTCATTGCCATTTTTCTTTGAAACTGATGTTTTCATATCCACTGTCATCTTCATTCTCCATTCCCCTCATCGCTGATTTCAGCGAAAAATCCTCCCATTTTTTACTCATTGGCGCAAACGTCTCAGGTGTCTGTTTTGCAGACAGAAATTCGACAAAATCGAGAATTTCTTTTTGAAGATGCTCAGGAAGGCGAGCTGTTTCCTGTTGAATTTTATCAAGTAGATTCATAATTCATTTACTCTTGATTAATCAAAGCTATACAAGCAGACATATAATTCCAATAATAAAAGCCCCCCAACCTTTGAGCATTCTCGGGCTTGCCTTGTGTAAAACATCTTGTTCAGATTTCACAGGGCAAGACCCGGAGATCCATGCAAGGAAACGGTTGATCGCTGAATCGTTGAGGAACAACATAGATGCCGCATCAAGTGCGGCGTGACTACAAGGAAAAGAGCAGGCAATAAGCAAAAACGCCCGGAGGTTCCCCGGGCGTTTTTTTGTTGTATACACGTTGCTTGTTACCAGCCGTATTCCAGGTACACCCTGAACGTCCCGATCAGCATGAGAGCAAGCACCACGAGACCGAAGATGGTAAAGAGAGGACTCCTCTCTTCCCTTGATGCCTGTTTGTCCATAAAGGGAACCAGTATCCAGACAATGGCGCCAACGGTGAAAATAATGATGGCAAGCAGCTCGCCTCCTTCAAATTTCAAATCCTTGAGAAGCTGGAACTGCGCCCAGAAATACCATTCCGGCTTGATCCCGTCCGGCGCAGCCGCAAGGGGGTCCGCCTTGACGCCGATCTCCCACGGGAACATGACCGCAAGGTAGATAAGCAGGGCGAAACCTATCATCCAGCCGATACCATCCTTGGCGAGAAAGTTCGGGAAGAATTTCTCGTATCCTTTTATCAGGCCGGCTTCTTTGTAGCCTATGGGCGATGAAGCACCGAGTACCTGCATAAGCATGAGGTGTGCGGAAAGCACCAGCATGACAAGCCCCGGCAACAGCACTACGTGCATGGCAAACATACGGGTGAGCGTTTCACCGGTAACTTCATCACCGCCGCGAAGCAGTTTAACGATGAACTCTCCCCCCGGAGCAACTTTAGGCACTTCGGTACCAATCTGGGTGGCAAAGAATGCGAGCTCGTTCCATGGCAGCAGATACCCGGTGAAACCAAAGCCAAGTGTAAGCACCAGAAGAATGAAACCGCTGACCCACATGAGCTCACGGGGTTTGCGGTAAGCCTTCATGAAGAAAGTGCTGAACATGTGAATAAATGCCATGAGCACCATGAGATTGGCCGACCAGGCATGCACCTGGCGAATAAGCCAACCGAAAGGCACTTCAGTCTGGATATACACAAAACGCGCGAACGCTTCAGCTTCGGTTGGTTTGTAGTAAAGCAGCAACAGAAGGCCTGTAATGATCTGAACTATAAAAAAGAACAGGGTCAGACCGCCAAAATAGTACCAGAACGAAAGACGGTGGCGGGGAACCTCTTTTTTCCTGAGATAGTCGATAACCGGGTTCAGAACATGAAATCGCTCCTGAAGCCAGCTTGAAAAACCGCTTGTTTTGCTGTCTTTGAACGGATTTGCTTCAGCACGTACCTCAGCAGGTTTGTAGACACCTTTTTTGGCCGGTCCGGCCGCAGCTGGTACGGGTTTTGCTTTTGCGGGTACGCCGGGTTTGACAGCAGGTACAGGTTTTACCTTCGCAGGTGGTTTTGGCTTGCCGGCAGCTGCCTGCTTCGGTGCCGCTGCTTGCTTATTATTGTTTTCTTCAGCCATATTTCGTGACTCCCCCAAGTAGTTAGTTTATGCTTTTGAAATCACCAGATCGTCACCATCAACCCTGACGTTGTACTGAGCCAAGGGTAAAGGCTGAGGGCCTGAGATGATTTGACCGTTATCCTCATATCTTGCGCTGTGACATGCGCAATAAATGACGTTTTCGTCAGCTTTCCACTGAACAAGACAGCCAAGATGCGTGCAAACCGCGCTGACCGCGCTGAGTTTGCCACCGTTGTTTACAACGATAACCTTATCCTTGTTGAACTGATAAATTTTACCGCTGTCAGGTGGAACTTCAGAGGCCTTACCGACGACTATCTCGTCCTGTTCCTTGACCTCTTTCTCCGCCGGCGGTATAATGTATTTAACTACCGGGTACAGCGCACCTACAGCCACAAACGCGCCAATTCCTCCTACAGCTTTGCCGAGAAAATCGCGGCGATCGAAATCGACTCCTTCCAGGGACACATCCCTCGTTTTGCCGCCGGGAACAGCCCCCGATGAATAACCGGCAACATCCCCCGGAAGCGAATCCAGCCTCTTAGGGCTTTTGAAACTACTGTTGTTTGCCATTACTATCTGTCTCCTTTTTTATGACTTGCAGGTACCTGGCATTTCTCGAGGCACCCCTGTAGCACGAAAAACGTTCAACATTTCGCCCGACTCGTCGGAACGGACACCTGCCTGGAACCAGGGGAAAAATTTTCCTGTAAATGAGGTCGAATTTAAAAATTTTCTAACGTTTAAACCAATTCAAATAGGTTTTCAAAAAATTATACCTGTCATACATCCCCGACTTCACCCCATCCCGCCAAACCCTGCAGCGAGTAAAAAATCTCAGCGCCGGCAACTCCAGGCGTCCCGGACTGAGAAATTCAGATATGCCCCTGAGGTTGACGCGCTGCTGATCGCCTATCCAAAATACAATATTTGAGCTGAAACGCAGATAAAATGGCCCGGAATCAAGAACCTGTTTCTGTTGAATATCTATCCGGAGATCATCACGAGAGAACCTGAGGTTCCTGCTGTGCACCGGGGCAAACAAACCGCGCTTGAATCCCGACTCACCGACATAAAGGCCTTCATGCACCGTGAGCTCCCGACTGCTGTTATCATGCAGCATGCAGAGAACAAGCGGCTTGTAGCCTGAGTTTCTGAAAAAGATCACATAGTAGATAAAATCGTATTTGTCAGAAAAAGCACGTCCCCAGTACCATTTGTCGATATACTCATGCATGGGCATTATGCCGAGGTTGTGGTCGTGGTATCCCCTTGCACGCAAATGCAGGGTACGGCTGTTTTTTTTCAGCGTATCTTCGAGTATTACGGAACCAGAAACATCCGCTCTGGGAAGGGTGAGCAGCCATTCGTGATGCGGTACTCTACCGTGATTGTTGCCGTCGCATTTTCTGTAGGAATAGCGGTGCCGAACGTTAAACAGGAGTCTGGCGGTGACCTTCTGGCGGCGTGCCGGATAGTCAAATGCTATGTCGAGAACGTAAGACCGCTGCTGCCGGTCGTAATAGAAACGATTTTTCTCAAAACGTACGCTTATATCGTTTCCGTTACTCTCAAACAGCGATGAAGGTCCTTCCTTGATGAAATTGACGGTTTCACGGCCGTTTTTATACAACTGAAAGCTGAACGCCGCATAATCAAGGGCTCTTGGCGGATCATGACGTTTTTTCCGCTTCCACGCCAGATAGTGCTCCATATAGTACGGCGAAAAAGCAAACCCCGCAAACCATATGCAGACAATTGACAACCCCTGCTCCTGATCTTCAGCATCGAAATACCACCACTCATAGGAACCGGGCTCCTGAAGATTATGCCAGATGTCCTGATCGAGTTCAGTGGAGATATTCATACAAAAAGCATGAAGATTATCAACGCTACTTCACTGTCCCGTTGAATGGTGCCGTCCTGTTTGTTTTTGCCTGGTATTGTATGCCGGAAGATAAGGAAGATAGGAAAAAGCTGCTCGGTATACCTGCCGAGAGATTTCCACCGAACTTGCCCCAGTGGACAGAGAGGGAATCGAACCCCCGACACAAGGATTTTCAGTCCTTTGCTCTACCAACTGAGCTATCTGTCCTTGAAAACGTGACTGCAAATATAAAGATATAGTGGCGAAATTTGCAAAAAAAATGAAGGGCACCCCTATTAATTTGTTACGCACCCTGAAGCTCGATCCACTTGCTAATCACGAATAACAGCACGTCGAGCGCTTATTCCCCCCTCGCTCCGCCCGGGAGCCGGCACCCGTTCTATCCCTTTTTTCAGCCTTCTGACAACAGTTTCCCTGCCGATGACCTCGAGCATATGATAGAGGCTGGGACCAAACCCTACGCCCGATATAAGGATTCTCACCGGATGAATCAGGAATGCCGGTTTTTTGCCCCTCGGTGCTACAAAGCTCCTGAGGGTGGTTTCAAGGTTGTTCGCGCTGAAATCGACGGTTTCTTCAAGCACGGAGATAAATTCCCCGAGCACTTCGTTGGTATCGGCAACCCACCTTTTCTGAACGGCTTTTTCCTCATACCCTTCGGGATCAAAAAAGAAATAACTTGAAAAGCTGATAAATTCATGCTCAAAGCTTACCCGCTCCCGCATAAGCTCGATGACCTGACCGAGATACTCGTCCCTTGTAATGCGGGCAGTATCCATGTCAGTGCTTTTTTTCTCAAGCTCCGCCAGCAAAAGAGGCTTGATTACGCCGATGATTTTTTTCTGCGAACGGGCCTTGATGTACTGTTTCTCAAGCCATCCGAGTTTCTCGATGTTAAATACCGCACCGGCTTTCCCTACCCTTTGAAGACTGAACCTCTCCTTGAGTTCATCCAGACTGTATACCTCTCTCTCACAACCTTCACCTTCATTCCATCCGAGAAGAGCCACAAAGTTGATAATGGCTTCCGGACTATAACCCTTACCGATAAAGTCTTCCACGGCAACGTCTCCCTGACGCTTGCTGAGCTTGGAGCGGTCGGGATTGAGCAGCAGAGGCAAGTGGGCAACCTTTGGCGGCTCCCATCCGAAAAATTCGTACAGCAGAAGATGTTTCGGCATGGAAGAAAGCCATTCTTCACCACGAATGACATGGCTGATTTCCATAAGATGGTCATCGATCACGCTGGCGAAGTGATACGTCGGGAAACCATCTGATTTCATGAGCACCTGATCGTCAACGGTAGCTGAATCAAACTCTACCGGACCACGAACCATATCCTCGAACATGATGGAAACGTAGTCCGGCACCTTCATTCGAACAACATAAGGCACCCCCTCTTCAAGCTTCTTCCTGCTCTGGCTTTCCGGCATGGTCCCTCCCATCTCTTCGGGAAGCCACTTACGGTTATATTTCGGCTGAAGGCCCTGCTTCATTTGAAGCTTGCGATTCTCTTCAAGCTCTTCAGCGGTCGAAAAACAGTAATAGGCATTTTTCTGCTCAAGAAGCTGCTGACAATATTGTTTGTAAATCCCAAGCCTTTCGGACTGCACGTAAGGGCCGAAGTTGCCTCCGTGCATAAAACTTTCGTCGGGCACAATGCCGCTCATTTCAAGAGTTTCCAGCAAACTTTTATCGGCGCCCTCCACCTTTCTTGCCTGATCGGTGTCTTCAATCCTCACAATGAAGTCACCGTTCATTTTCTTCGCGTAAAGATAGTTGTAGAGCGCTGTACGCAGTCCCCCGACATGAAGGAATCCCGTAGGTGATGGAGCAAATCTTGCTCTTACCCGCTGACCCGGAGCTGTTTGCATGATGACTACTGTTTGCTGAATTTGCGGACACCTCTGGTGCTGCTTGCTAAAAACGTTGAATTTAAAAAAAAGTCCCTGTTATTCCTACAGTCCGCAAAGCTGAGTGTTAGGGGTTAGGGGTTAGGGGTTAGGGGTTAGGGGTTAGGGGTTAGGGGTTAGGGTTAGGGGTTAGGGGTTAGGGGTTAGGGGTTAGGGTTAGGGGTTAGGGTTATGGTATGTGCCTTCCTGTTCCCTATGCCTATCCAGATGTCGTTTTCCATTTTAATCCTCATCCATCCTTCTGCGGGTTCACTATCCAAAGGCATATTTGGGGTATCATTGCTGTACCAAGACACTCATTGTTGGCTCCACTTCTTATTGCACTTGGAGTGATGGACCAATCACGCAGGTTGACTTAATGGGTGATTTGGA
>JANQGE010000072.1 GCA_028277485.1 Chlorobium sp. | reverse complement strand
GTTAAGTGTTAAGTGTTAAACGGGAGAAAATAATCGGAATTCGGGGTCGAAAGGGAATCAGTTGGCAGTCGGTAGGCAATATGAGGTAAAAAAAGGAGTTAGGGAAAAGAAAAGATCGATTACCGAATCCCGATTACCGATACCGATAGCGACGGCGAACCCCGAAAGAAGAACAATCGGGGGTCGGGTGTTTGAACTCTCATGAATTATTCAGGTTAGGTTGTATTTTTCAGAACTTCATAAAACGATACACTATGTCAGCAATCACCGAGAAACAGGTACTTGAAGCACTAAAAAACGTCATGGAACCCGACCTGAAAAAGGACCTGGTTTCATTAAATATGATTAAAGACGTATGTATCGAAAAAGGTAGCGATATATCGTTGAGTGTCGAGCTGACAACCCCCGCATGCCCGATGAAAGATCACATCAGGAATGCATGTGTTACAGCCATCCGCAAACACCTTCCCGAAGCAGGTGAAATAACCGTAAACCTTCTGGCAAAAGTCACGTCGAACAGAAGCTGCGGAGGTCATGGCGAAAAAACCAACCCGCTGCCGGACGTCGGAAACATCATCACCGTCGGCTCGGGTAAAGGGGGCGTAGGCAAGTCAACTGTCGCGGTAAACCTCGCCATAAGTCTCGCCATGACGGGTGCAAAAGTCGGTCTTATCGACGCGGACCTTTACGGCCCGAGCATTCCCACAATGTTCGGCCTTGAAAACAAGCGCCCTGAGGTGGTTAACCAAACCATTATGCCGATTGAAAAATACGGCGTAAAACTCATGTCAATAGGCTTTCTCATAGAAAGCGACAACCCTGTCATCTGGAGAGGACCCATGGCTTCATCCGCCATAAGACAGTTTATCACGGGCGTTGACTGGGGTGAACTGGACTACCTCATAGTAGATCTTCCTCCGGGTACGGGAGATATTCAGCTGACACTCGTACAGCTACTTCCTATCAGCGGTGCGGTTATTGTCACAACGCCTCAGGACGTTGCTCTGACCGATGTCGCAAAAGCGGTTACCATGTTCAGAAAGGTCAACGTCTCCCTGCTGGGATTGATAGAGAACATGAGCTACTATCTTCTGCCGGATGGCACAAAGGACTATATCTTCGGCAAGGGAGGTGGTGAAAAGTTCGCCAAGGCCCAGGGCATACCGCTCCTTGGCTCCATACCGATCGGCAGCATTATCCGGGAAGGGGGGGACGAAGGAAAGCCTGTCGTTGTCGATTCCCCTGAAAGCGAAGCCGCCAATGCAATTATTACATCGGCCGGCGAAGTGGCCAGGCAGGTTTCGATACGCAACGCAGTTGCCTGCAGCCACCAGCCCTGAGCCTCCATATCCTGACCGGTGTAAACAGAAAACCCCGGCTGCATGTGCCAGGGCTTTGTTGAAAAAGCAATTTCGGGTCTGGTGATCAGACCGACTCGACCCTCGCAATTTCCGGGATGGCTTTCTTAACCGCCTGTTCAACACCTGCGCGGAGTGTCAGCGTGCTCATCGGACAGGAACCGCATGCTCCGAGCAGCTTGACATCAACAACCTTATCCTTGGTGATGCCAACCAGCTGGCAGTCACCTCCGTCAGCCTGAAGATAAGGGCGTACATCCTCAAGAGCATTTATAACTCTGTCATAAAGCGGATCGGTATCGGGCAAATAATCTTTAGTGGTATTCATAATCATTGTTTTTGTATACAGAAAAAAATGCACCTGTATTGTGTGCCGCATGACCTAATATTAAATGTCACGGGCAAAAAACAAAATGGTTTCGCATTTTCAGTCCAGGTTCCTCAGCAGCAGGTCGAGAGCATCGTGGCTTTCAACCAGCACCTCACGGGCTTTGCTTCCGTCGGCAGAACCAACAACACCACAAGCTTCCAGTTGGTCCATAATACGGGCAGCTCTGCTGAAACCAAGTTTCAGGCGGCGCTGAAGCAGGGAGACACTCCCTTGCTGATGCATTACCACCAGGTGAGCCGCTTCCTCAAACATGCTGTCCCTCCCCTCTTTCTCCTGAACACCGCCATTCTGGAAACCGTTTCCTTTTTCCCTGATATCAGGCTGCGGAAGATGATAGAAGTTTTTCAAACCATCCTGACTCCCGATAAAAGAGGTAATTGCTTCCACCTCGGCTGAAGAGACATAAGGACACTGAATGCGTTCGGGCTTCGGCTGGGAAGCCGGTTGATAAAGCATATCGCCGTTACCGAGAAGCTGCTCGGCGCCCGACCCGTCAAGTATGGTACGGGAATCGACCTTGCTTGCAACCTGAAAAGCGATCCTGGCGGGGAAGTTGGCCTTGATAACGCCGGTAATAATGTCAACCGAAGGACGTTGTGTCGCAACGATAAGGTGAATGCCGACAGCCCTTGAGAGCTGGGCAAGACGGGTGATCGGCTCTTCAACATCTCGTCCGGCTGTAATCATGAGGTCCGCCAGTTCATCGACGACAACCACAAGGTACGGCAAAGCTTCCTCCGGGTGTTTGCGGTTTAAATCGGCAATGTTGCGCACACCTGCCTTCTCGAGCTGCTCATAGCGCATTTCCATCTCTTTCTCGACCGATCTCAGTGCGTATACGGCTTTTGCAGGATCTGTAATGATCTGCTCGTCAAGGCCGTGAAACTTTACAAGAAAATGGTTTTTAAGGTTCTGATAGTGCAGAAGTTCGACACGCTTAGGGTCAATCAGTACAAACTTGACCTTGTCCGGACTGCATGCATAGAGAAGGCTGGTCAGCATGACGTTGATCCCTACGGATTTGCCCGCACCGGTTGCACCGGCAATCAGGAGGTGCGGCATGGTGGCAAGATCATCGAGATACACCTCATTTGCAATGGTCTTGCCGAGCACAACCGGCAGCGCCATCCGGTTGTGCTTGAACTTCTCAACCTGCAGGACGGAACGCATCCATACGGTACGGGGTTTTCCATGAGGTATTTCCACGCCCACGGCATTTTTCCCCGGTATGGGCGCGATTATGCGTATTCCACGTGCCGCCATTGCCATTGCAAGGTCGTTTTCAAGCGACGTAACCCTGCTCACCTTGACATCGGGTGCAAGCTCAAGCTCGAAAAGGGTCACCCTCGGCCCCACAGTCGCCGAGATCCTTACAACTTCGACCTTGTATATTCTGAGTTTTTCAAGCAGCCTGTTCTTGCTGTCCTCGAGCAGGGTCTCGTCAATATATTCGTCCTCTTCACGGGTACGGCGCAGAAGATCGACCGACGGAAAACGGTAGGCTACCTTGTCCTTTGTTTTTACCTTGAGCCTGCGCTTGTCCAGGTCAGCCTCTTTTTCATGAACACCTTCACGGATGGTTATTTCAGGCTCGTCACTTTCTTCCCCGGTTGAAAGGGCTTCATCCACAAAAGAGAAAGAAGAATGAGTTGTCTCTTGCTCAACCGGGGGGGGAGTGAATTCCGAGAAAGGGTCTGCGGCAGGAGACTTGCCTGAAGAGGATTCTGCGGCTTTTCGCCCCGAAAGTGAACGGATTTTACGCGTAAAGAGAACAAGCCGTTCGCCCAGCCTACCGATAACCGCCCCGGTGGAACGCAGTTTCTCAACCGGGCTCTCAAAACGAACTCTCACGGCAAACAGGGTTGCGGCCAAACCAAGAACAGCAAGCAGCATCCACGCTCCGGTATAACCGATTACTGTCGACAGGAACGCCGCCAGCATACGCCCTACTGCCCCTGCCATGATATCACCGAACGGAGCGGTTGTCAAACCGAACATGGTGGCGATATCAAGTGACATCAGCACCGAGTAAAAAGTAAAAAGCAGAGGAGGTTTAAGGCTTTTGTGGCGCAGCATCGACCATCCCCAGTGCATGAGAGCAAAACCGGGAATGACCGAAACATAACCCAGAAAAGAATGGATAAAGAGCTCTGCCAAGCGCGCGCCGAAAATACCGAAAGGATTGTGGAGTTCCAAAGCTGCCTCCATAGCGTTCCGGCCGAAAAATTCGTACCATTGCAAAGCAGCAAGAACCGTTTTGTCATCGGGATGATAGAACAGCAGAGCACCGGTATAAAAAAAGGCAATGATGCCCAGCACTATTCCTGAAAGCTCCCTTTTCAGCTTACCCTTGTTCATGTCGATCAGGTATTCTGCCTGAAAACGTAATTCATTTTTTGTAATAACAATACGCCATATGCCGGACCTGACCCGATATCACCCGCCAAGCTCAGGCAAAGCCCGGCTTGCCAGAATAACTGATTGCTGCTTCCTTTCATGCCGGCTTGACAAAAGGAAGCCGCACTACTTTTCCACAACATCGTTTGTCCCGAACCTCCAGAAAGACAGGAGTCCCCGGTCCCATGACATTGCGAAGGACACTGGCGGTACCTATCGGTTTCTGCAGCGTGGGCGACATGGTACCGCTGCAGACTTTTCCGATTTCTTTTCCTGCACCGTCATAAAGCGTATATCCCTGGCGGGGGATTGCACGTTCCTCCATGATGAACCCTGCCAGGGCACGCTCCGGATTACGATCAGCCTCTATGCAGGCTTCTCTGCCGATAAAATCACTTTTCCCGAGTTTTGTAACCCATTTCAGTCTGGCCTCGATCGGGTTGGTATTGCGGTTTATCTCATGGCCATAAAGAGGATAACCCATTTCAAGCCGCAAAGTGTCACGCGCCCCCAGTCCTGCCGGCTGAACACCAAACTCTCTGCCTTTCTCTATGGCAGTTTTCCACAACTCTTCAGCGTTTTCATTCGGCACTGAAATCTCAACTCCCTTTTCACCTGTATACCCCGTGCAGGCAATCATCACGTCAACGCCCTGAAAATCAGCCTTGCAGAAATGAAAGGAAGAGAGCGCCTCGCAAACCGATGCAGAAAACATCCGCTGAAGAATATGCATCGATTTAGGCCCCTGCAGGGCAATGAGCGAGAGCCTGTCGGTATGATTTTCAATCTCCACGCCGTTGAACTTCGCCAGATGCTCCGTGAGCCACTTAAAATCCTTTTCCATGTTACCTGCATTAACAATCATAAACCAAGTCTCGCGGTTCATCCTGTAGATGATGAGATCATCGACAATACCGCCGTCAGGATAGAGCATCAGCGTGTATTGCGCCTGACCGTTTTTCAGGGAAGCCACATCATTGGTCGTCATGAATTGAAGAAAATCCATGGAGCGCAGCCCCTTGACATAAAAATTACCCATATGGGAAACATCAAAAAGGCCTGCAGAAGAACGCACGCTTTTGTGTTCCGAAATAATTCCGGAATACTGAATCGGCATGAGATATCCGCAAAAATCGACAATTTTCGCCCCTGCTGCCCTGTGCCAGGAATACAACGCTGTTTTTTTCATGAATTGCAACACATTCTCCTGTATTGTAATATACCGCCACGCCGTTCAGGGCATTCTATTAATTTGCTACGCGACCCAAACACTTCGTTGAACGGATAGAAAGGGGTTCGCTCATAGACAATAAATAGGCACCCTCAAGTGTTTCAGCCTTGAAAAATCAGCATGGCGGAAAATTCAATGACCAACAACCACTGAATCATCAAGCTCGTTAGGGTTATCGGAACTCGAGGGAAAATGCTGTTGAAGAATGTCTCCGCAATGGTCGACAGCCTCGCAAATCGCAAGGCCCTGCTTTTTCCCCTTGATACCGGCAGTTATGATATCGGCAATCCCCTGCCAAACGGCAGGGTCTACTTTCGCGTTGATCCCCTTGTCCCCCAGAACCCATACTCGATGTTCGAAAAGGGATATGTAAATCAATATGCCGGTATAATCCCGGGTATTGTACACCTCTTTTTTATAAAAAGAACCTATTGCAGCTTCCTCAACTTCTTCCTCCATATCCGACCTGGAAACAAAGGGGCGTTTCAAAAAAAAACTACGTTTGATGGTTTCATTGCCTAACACAAACGAAGGCAGGAAAAATCCCAGAAAGTGCCACATGGTTTCCATACCTGTAATAAGTGAAATCGAAATCGCAACGATAAAACCGAACAATGCCCCTCCAAGAATATTTGCCAGAGGATAGTGATAGCTGGAAGAAACAACCATGACAACAATCTCTCCAGTTGTTCTTTTTTCAGCAGCAGCAACCCTTTCCTTTATCAATGCTTTATCCTCCGTGGAGAGAAACCTGTTGACAAGATCTTTCATAACCTGTTCACTGAATTGACCGTTGCATTCACCAACCTCCGGAGGATCCGCCGCCGCCGAAACCACCGCCGCCACCGCTGAAACCGCCGCCGCCAAAGCCGCCGCCACGTCCCCCATAAAACCCGCCTGCTCCCAGACCGCCGGTGAATATCAGCGGACCCGAACCGCGGCCTCGGCCCCCCCGGGGAACCTGGCTGTAAAAATAAACCATGAGTATCAGGATAATGATAACCGGAAGGAAAGAGATATCGGTCTCTTCAGCAATGTTTTCTTGTGCCGGTGCAGCATATTCACCTTGAACAGCGGCAATCATGAGATCGACACCGCGGGCAAAACCTTCGTCAAACCTGCCCCTGGCAAATAAGGGCACAATACCGTTATCGACTATCCTGCCTGCGGTTAAATCAGTAAGAGATCCCTCTAAACCGTAACCCACCTCTATTCTTACCTTGCGCTCTTTTTTGGCAACCAGCAACAAAGCTCCGTTGTCGAACCCTTTCTGCCCGATCCCCCACTTTTCGGCAACCCGGATGGAAAACTCTTCAAGTGGTTCACCCTCAAGAGAATTTATGGTAAGAACAACAATCTGCGTTGATTCGGTCTCTTCGACGCGCGCCAGTTTTTCATTTATCTCCAGCTCGACCTCAGCAGAGAGCATCGACGCATAGTCGTTAACCCTCCCGGTCAGGACCGGTACTTCGAGAGCCTGCAGCAGCAAGGCACCAAACAATTGCAGCACGATAACGAAAACACTGCAGCGGATCACGAGCGGGATCTTTTTTTTCGGGAATTCTTGCCTTCCTTTAGAATTCAACCTGCGGTACCTGTTGTGCCGATGCATCGCCTTTGAAATATTCTTTCGGCTTTAAGTGAAGCATAATGCCGTTGGTCAGGGAATTCGGAAACCTCCTGATCGAATAGTTGAATGTCTCAACCGAGGCGTTATATCGCTGACGGGCAACACTGACCCTGTTTTCTGTGCCTTCAAGCTGGTTCTGCAGATCCCTGAAATTCTGGTTTGCTTTCAGCTCAGGATAACGTTCGACAACAACCATGAGGCGGGAAAGCATGGACGAAAGCCCCCCCTGAGCGCTCTGAAAATTTTCCATTGCAGCGGGATCGCTGAGCATTTCGGGAGTAAGCTGAACGGAGGTTGCTTTTGAACGAGCCTCTATTACTTTTGCAAGTGTTTCCTGTTCAAAATCCGCAGCCCCTTTCACGGTAGAGACGAGGTTGGGCACCAGGTCGGCTCTTCGCTGAAGCTGTGACTCAAGGTCGCCCCATGCTTTATTGACCGCTTCCTCGTTCTGCTGCATGGTATTGTACCCGCAGCCGCTGAACATGCCGGTTATAAAAAATACAGCAAGAATTCTACACACTCCGGATTTCATGAGAGCTCTCCTTGTGTTAAATAGAGACGAACAACAAGTAGTCAGTGACACTATCGAGGTTGTCAGATTGTATAAGTTCCAGGAAGATAAAGATTTCTTTCAAACTGTCGAAGGACTGTTCAAAGGTCTTCCTGACGATAAACAGCTTTTTGGCTCTTTCTGAGAAAAAATCATGCTGCGTCTTTTATCCTTCAAACCTTAACCTGTTTTCTTTAACATGAAACGACATATTCTATTTTTCATAACGAGTTTCTGCACTTCTGCCACGGCTGTCTTTGCCAGCTTTGAAAATCGAGTATCTGACGCGCGGACAGCAGCTATGGGCGGTGCGGGCATCGCCTTGGAGAATCCGCCCTTCGCCATGCTGCACAATCCTGCTTCCGGCGGAAACGGGGAGGGCTGGTCTGCAGGGATCTCATACGCCGTCCCGTTCGGTGAAAGCTCACTTGACAGCTTTCACGGGGTGGTATACACAAGCGACCTTCCGTTCGACCGGGACGGCAGCGCAGGCATTTCCTGGCAGCATTATGGCTCGTCTTTTTACCGTGAAACGGCCACGTACCTTACTTACGCAACAACAATAGCCGGGCCTGTTAGAGCCGGAGTTTCGGCAGGCCTCCTTGAACGGGACACAGCTATTGTCGGACCAGACTCCGCATTAGGCATCAACGTCGGGGCACTTGCCGTCCTTTCTTCCTCTTTGAACTTTGGCATTGCGGCTTTCAACATGAATCGGCCGGACATTGGCGGCAGCGGGGAAAAAGCGCCCGCCATAAGCTTTGCCGGAGCGTCATACAGACCAGCCGACAACGTCATATTGACCGTCATGGTGGAAAACCGGGAAGACACAGATGCCAGGCTGCGGTCGGGAGGCGAGGCTTGGGTACTGTCCTTTCTTGCATTGAGGGCGGGCTTCACAACCGGTCCGTCAACATTTTCAGGAGGTGCAGGCTTTATATTCAAAAAAATCCAGGGCGACCTCAGTGTTGTCCGGCATCCCGAACTCGGAACCGGTACATGGTACACCATGCGGGTTTCATTCTGAAGGCCCGTCTGCTAATTGAGGGCACCTCTATTCCGCGCCTCGATGGCTTCGTTCGGCAGATAGAGAAGGGTGACAACAGAGGTGCCCTTGATTCGCTGTGCGCACTGAACAGCTTACCCCGTGCCTCAGCTCACCAAGCGTTCAACGGAAAAAACCCCCTGCACTTTTCTGATTTTATCCATAAGCGATTGCAGGCGCGCTATGTTGCGGACATAAATCATCACTGTCCCTATAAACATACCGCCCTTGGCATGCAGGGAGATACTGCGGATATTGGTATCGGACTTCGAAAGAACACCGGTTATCTGGTTCGTGATTCCAATCCGGTCCTCTCCGACAACCTTTATGCCTGCGAGAAATTCAGTTTCGACCTTTCTGTTCCAAGAAACGCTTACAACGCGCTCGCTTTTCAGAAGACTTTCATTGCTGACATTCACACAGTTTTTTCGATGGATCTTCACCAGACCTTCTTTGGTAACAAACCCTATAATGTCGTCACCCGGAACAGGCTTGCAGCATTTAGCGTAGGAATATGCAATGTTGGGCAGTCCCTCGATGACAACCTCGTCCTTGCCATTACGTTCATCCTCTCTTCCTTTCCGGGCCTGTTCGGCGAAAGTATCATAATGCAGTTCATCGGGTTCAGTCCTTTCAGTCAGGAAGAGCTGCTGTTCCTGATCGGAGAGACTTTGTATAACCTTTTCACCGTCGATCTGCTGGTTTGCAAGAGCACTGAAAAAATCGGCCGGCGTTTTGATGCCGTATTTCCGGACCTGCTTGATAATGTCGTTTTCCGTTAGCAGCTTCTTGGTTCCGGAAAGCATTTTTTCCCACATGTTGCGTCCTTTCTCGATCTGGCGACGCCGTTCCTCATTGATCGCCGACCGTATCTTCATGCGCGCCCGGTGGGTCACCACAAACTTCAGCCAGTCAGCCTTGGGCTTCTGGTTTCTCGAAGTAATGATTTCAACACGGTCACCCGATTTAAGCTCGGAATTGAGACGAACGATTTTTCCGTTCACTTTTGCCCCGATGCACCCGCTACCTATCTCCGTATGGATTGCATAAGCAAAATCAATAGGTGTTGCGCCGGCGGGCAGGGTCTTCATATCCCCTTTCGGGGTAAAAATATAGATCTCGTCATGGTAGAGATTCAGCTTGAAGCCTTCCATGAAAGATGCTGCCGAATCTGCGTCCTTGATAAGATCGCGGGCCCATTTCAGAAAAGCATCTATCGTAGCATCATCTTTTGAAACCTTCTCTTTGTAACGCCAATGGGCCGCGACACCAAACTCCGCAAACTCATGCATCCGTCTCGTTCTCATCTGCACCTCGATAACCCTTCCTTTCGGCCCCAGAATCGCAGAGTGGAGCGACTGGTAGCCGTTGTGTTTCGGAATGGAGATATAATCCTTGAAGTGCTGCGGGAGAGGAGGATATTTTTGTGTGATGTAACCGTATGCCGCAAAACAGTCGGAAATACGCTCGGTATCGATGATTATCCTGATGCCGTAAAGATCGTGTATATCCTCGAACCGCTTGTTTTTGTAATGCATCTTGTTGTAGATGGAGTACAGGTGCTTGGCTCTTCCCTGAACCTCAACGTTGAAACCCTGTTTTTCGAGATCTCCCTTGATCGGCATGATCATTTTGTCGAGATAGGCAAGACGCTCGCCTCTGCTGAAACGCACTTTCTGCTGAATTATCTTGTACATTTCCGGGTCAATGTACTTGAACGCAAGGTTCTCAAGCTCGACTTTCATCTTTCCGAGACCGAAGCGGTGAGCAAGGGGCGCGTAAATGTCTCTTGTTTCCAGTGCGATCTTCAAGCGGCGATGCTCCGGCAGTGCATCAAGGGTTCTCATGTTATGCAGGCGGTCACAGAACTTGATAAGAATAACCCGAACATCTTTCACGACGGAGAGCAGCATTTTGCGGAAGCCTTCGGCCTGGGTAATTTCACGGTTGATCATTATCCCGGATATCTTGGTAAGGCCTTCCACGATATCGGCTACTTCACCGCCCAGTTCGGCTGCAAGGTCTTCATAGGTGTATTCGCTGTCTTCAATAACATCATGCAACAGGGCGGCCGCAACCGACACACCGTCAAGAGGAAGCTCGGTTAACATGATCCGGGCAACCTCCACGGGATGATAGAAAAAAGGCTCCCCCGAAGCCCGCTTTTCACCTTCATGAGCCCGATAGCACATAAAAAAAGCCCTCTGAATCAATGACTCATCGAAATTTCTGAGATTTTGGCGGGCAAGCCGTAAAATCTCATGCATTTTCTCATACTGTGCCTTTTCAATCTGGGCTAACATGGCATATACCTGCAATAATCAAATTTGTGTGCCGTTTCACTTCCTAAAACTACGGGGCACCTCTGTGGTATTGTGATGCCGCTCTCCTGTAGTAACAAGTAAACAAGCGACAAATCAAAATTCAAAAGCAAAAAGTCCATGTAAACTGAAGACTGCCAACTGATTCCCCCTTGTAACTCGTCACTTGTCACTGCTTTTTCGACCCCGAAACCCGATACCGACCCCGATTTCCGACTCAAGAACTGCTGTCATTTATTTCAGGTTCATATTCGGCTACATCCTCCTGAATCAAATACCCTTTTCCCCAATTTCGTCAGCGTTGCTACCGTATGCCGCTGAAAAACCAGAGTTTCTGTCCATGCCTTTTCTTTCGGAATTCGCCGTCGCTATCGGAATCGGTATCGAAACATTCTTAAAATTGCCTACTGCCAACTGCGAACTGCCTACTGATTCCCCCTCGTCACTACTTTTCCGATGCAGCTTGCTCAAGTTTCGTTATTTCATCGCGAAGGTATGCTGCTTTCTCGTACTCCATGCTCTCGGCCGCCTCCTGCATCTCCAGTTTCAGGTTTTCCGCCATGGCATAAAGATCCTCCCTGCCCAGAGAACCGACCAGATCCCCGAATACCCTTTGGGAACGCTGTTCCAGCCCCAGGCGTCTTCTTCTGAACCGCTCCTCGGCATCGGCAACACCGGTTGTATCAAGCACCTGGTCAACCGATTTGACGATAGAGGCGGGAATAATTCCATGCTCCCGATTGAACCTCTGCTGAACAGCCCTGCGACGTTCCGTCTCCTCGATGACCGTACGCATCGAATCGGTTATCCGGTCGGCGTAGAATATCACCTGCCCCTCGACATTGCGTGCGGCCCGGCCGGCTATCTGCATCAGGGATTTGCTGTCCCTGAGAAACCCTTCCTTGTCGGCGTCGAGGATTGCCACCAGAGACACCTCAGGCAGGTCCAGACCTTCGCGCAAAAGGTTGACCCCCACAAGAACATCGACATCCCCTGCACGCAGTTCCCTGAGTATCTGCATCCTCTCAAGACTTTTTATTTCCGAATGGAGATATCGGGACCTCAAACCTGTTTTCGTGAGAAAACCATGGAGATCCTCACTCATGCGCTTGGTCAGAGTCATAACCAGGCACTTGAAGCCTTTTTCTGTATGCTGCCGAATTTCCTCGAGAAGATCATCGATCTGCCCATTGACGGGGCGAACTGCGATTTCCGGATCGAGCAGGCCTGTCGGCCTTACCAGCTGCTCGACCACCGCCCCGCCCGTACGCCTGAGCTCATACTCCCCCGGCGTAGCACTAACAGATATCATCTGCGGCACCATGGCCTCAAACTCCTCGAAACGCAACGGACGGTTGTCCAGCGCTGAAGGCAACCTGAACCCGTATTCAACAAGAATGGTCTTTCTGGAACGGTCCCCCGCATACATGCCGCGGACCTGGGGAAAGGTAACATGCGACTCGTCAACTACGACAAGATAATCATCAGGAAAATAATCCAGCAAACAATATGGTCTCTCCCCGGCTTTTCTGCCTGAAAGGTGGCGCGCATAATTCTCAATCCCTGAACAATAGCCAAGCTCTTTCATCATCTCGATATCGTAACGGGTCCTCTCTTCCAGCCGGCGGGCTTCGACAAGCTTGTCTTCCGCACGCAGCATGTTTAAACGTTCTGCCAGCTCGTTTTCTATTGCCAGCATGGCATGCCGAAGTTTTTCCTCCTCTGCTACAAACTGCCGTGCCGGATACACAAAAGCATACTCCTGATCGTCAAGGCTCTCACCGCTTCTATGGTCGAACAGTTGTAAACGCTCTATCTCATTACCGAAAAACTCGACCCGCAACGCTGTTTCTTCATGCATCGGCACCAGATCAATAACATCACCGCGCACTCTGAACTTGCCCGGGGCAAGTTCCATATCATCACGGACAAAGTGAAGCGAAACAAGCTGCTGCAGAAACTCCTCACGATCTTTTTCCATGTTCGTGCGAAGTTCGATAATCTGCGACTTCCAGTCCTCGGGGGAGCCGAGACCGTAAATACAGCTCACCGAGCTTACAACAACGACATCTTTCCGGCCGCTGAGCAGTGCACTGGTTGCCTTGAGCCTGAGCCTCTCGATCTCATCGTTTATCCGCAGGTCCTTGGCGATGTACTTGTCCATCGAGGGGATATACGCTTCCGGCTGGTAAAAGTCATAATAGCTGATGAAATACTCCACTGCATTATAAGGAAAAAACTGCCTCAGTTCGCCGTAAAGCTGTGCTGCGAGAGTCTTGTTATGGCTGATAACCAGCACAGGCTTTTTAACTGCAGCGATAACATTTGCCATCGTGAAAGTCTTTCCGGAACCGGTTACCCCGAGCAGTACTTGGCAGGGCTCCCCATTCCGGACACCTTCAGTCAGCAACCGAATCGCCTTCGGCTGGTCACCTTTGGGTTCATAGCTGCTTTCAATTCTGTACACGCTGCCGTTCCTTTCCATTGCGCCGTCTGGTTTCTCCATAACGATGGAAATCTCAAAAATCTCAGAGACACCGTTGTAACTATTTCTAATCTGCCTCCCGGCACTGAATATTCAACTATTAAAACTATTTGTAAAATTTGTTAGTTCTTTCTCGGGATTGTACCATGCTACGTTGAGCGTTTTAACATAGCTTTCAATGTTGGCGGTAACCAGTGGGGTGTTACGGTATATTCGAGCAATCACTCAACTTCAGGTTATCCAAACAGTTTGGCATTTCCCAAGACATTGTACATTATATGTTTTTGTTTCTATATCTTCCGTTTTTCCGCCTGGTCACCATCTGTATCACCGGCATCGCCTTACTTCATCTAATATCATGTACTGCTATGCGCCCTGAAAAACAGTTTTCATATGTTTCCGTACCCGACGATCCTCTGCACACAAGAATCTACACCCTGGAAAACGGCTTAACCGTTTACATGAGCCCTTACAGGGATGAACCGAGGATATACACGTCGATAGCCGTCAGGGCCGGGAGCAAAAACGATCCGGCGGAAACCACCGGTCTTGCGCACTACCTTGAACACATGCTGTTCAAAGGCACGGATTCTATCGGGGCTCTTGATTACGAGCGGGAAAAAATCGAGTTGCAGAAAATTATAGACCTTTATGAAGAGTACCGTTCAACCGACGACCCGGACAAAAGAGCGGATATTTACCGGCAGATCGACAGCACGTCTAATTTTGCCGCGCAACTTACCATACCGAACGAGTACGACAAACTGCTCAGCTCAATCGGAGCAAGGGGAACAAACGCTTATACCTGGGTCGAGCAGACGGTTTATCTGAATGACATTCCTGCCAACCAGTTCGAAAAATGGCTCTCGATCGAAGCCGAACGGTTTCGCAACCCGGTAATGCGTTTGTTTCATACCGAGCTTGAAACGGTCTATGAAGAAAAAAACATGACGATGGATAGCGACAGCCGGAAAATCTGGGAAAATCTTTATGCGGGGCTGTTCCGGAAACACACCTACGGCACGCAAACAACCATCGGTGAGGCTGAACACCTGAAAAACCCCTCGATTAAACATGTCATCGAGTACTACCGCACATGGTATGTGCCAAACAACATGGCCATCTGTATAGCGGGCGACTTCGACCCGGATGAAGCCATCAGGCTGATCGATGCAAAGTTCTCGAAACTGGAACCGAAACCGGTACCGGAATTTGTCCCGCCAGCCGAAGACCCGATCAGGAAACCGATCATCACAGAAGTCCTGGGTCCTGAAGCCGAGGAACTTGTCATCGGTTTCAGATTCAGCGGGGCTGGCTCACGGGACATGGATTTCCTTATGCTTATCGATAAAATCATCTATAACCAGACAGCCGGGCTTATCGACCTCAACCTTAACCAGGCACAGAAAGTACTCGACGCCAGCTCGATGGTAGTGGAAATGAAGGATTACGCAACACATATTCTGAGCGCCAAACCTCGTGAAGGACAAAGCCTTGACGAGGTCAGGGAGCTGCTGCTTGAACAGGTCGAAAAAGTCAAGGAAGGCAGCTACCCGGACTGGCTGCTCACGGCAGTTATCAACGACCTGAAACTCGAAGAGCTCAAGACTTATGAAACCAACAAGGGACGTTCGGAGACTTTTGTTGACGCGTTTGTGCTCGGTCTCGACTGGAGCAGTGTAACCGGCAGAATCGACAGGTTGAGCCGCATCACAAAGAAGGAGATCTCAGCTTTTGCCAGTGAACAGTACGGTAATAACTATGTCGCCATTTACAAGAAACACGGCAAGGATATGGAATCACCCAAAATCCAGAAGCCGCCGATAACGCCTCTCAAGGTCAACCGCAACAGGACATCGGCATTTGCTGAAAGCATACTTTCCCGGAAAACGGAGGAGATTGACCCGGCATTTCTCGATTTTAAACGCGACATTCAAACGCGCAACATAACCGCAGACGTACCGCTTTACGCCGTAAAGAACAACGAAAACGATCTCTTCTCACTTTACTACGTGTTCGATATCGGGAGCAATTACAGCAAAAAAATCGATCTGGCGCTGAATTACCTCAGTTACCTCGGCACCTCAAAACTCAACCCGGTGGAGTTCAACCAGGAAATGTATAAGATAGGCGCAAGCTTCTCGGCTTACACGGCTGACGACCACCTTTACCTGAAACTCTCGGGCCTTCAGGAGAACCTTTCCGCCGCACTTGAAATGCTCGAAGCTCTGCTGACTGATGCACAATCAAATGCCGAGGCACTGGAAAAACTCAAGGCCGGGGTATTGAAAGAACGGGCCGACGATAAACTTTCCAAGCGGAAAATTCTTTTCGAGGCCATGTACAACTACGGCAGGTACGGTGCTTCGTCACCTTTCACCAACGTGCTTGATGATGAAGAACTCAAAAGGATATCTTCGGAGGATCTGTTTGCAGAAATAAACCGTCTTATGCACTACCGCCACCGAGCCTTGTACTATGGACCGGCTGAACCAGAAACGCTTGCAGCGGAACTTCGGGAGTCAAAGCATCTGAAACAGGAGCTTGCCCCGGTTCCCGAAATCGAACCTTTCAGGGAGATTGCACAGGAAGAAAACCGGGTCTACGTTGTTGATTACGACATGACACAGGCCGAAATTCTCATGCTTTCCAGAGACAAGCTTTACGATGCTTCCCAGATACCGCTGATCACACTTTTCAACGAGTATTACGGCGGCGGTATGTCATCCGTTGTTTTTCAGGAGCTTCGTGAAGCCAAGGCGCTTGCCTATTCGGTATTCTCGGTCTACCGCATACCCAAAGACAAGGATCAACACCACTATATTTTCAGCTATATCGGTACTCAGGCGGACAAACTTCCCGAAGCACTTACAGGTATTACCGAACTGCTGGAAAAGCTTCCCGAGTCGCCGGAGCTTTTCACGTCCGCCAAAAACGGGATACACAGAAAAATCCGTACCGACCGTCTGACCAGAACAAAGATACTCTTTACCCGTGAGGAAGCTGAAAAACTCGGCCTGAACCATGATATCCGCAAGGATATCTATGAAAAGGTCAAGCATCTCGGCTTTAAGGATATTGCGGCATTCCACCGTCAGCGGTTTGCCGATAAAAAATACTCGCTGCTGGTACTGGGTAAAACAGAAAACTTGGACCTGGAAACCCTGAGCCGGTATGGAAAGGTTACAACACTTACCCTTGAGGAGATTTTCGGCTATTGATCCAGGAATTTCAGTGCAGGGCGAAAGAATAGTGACGAGAAACAAGTGACAAGAGGGAATCAGTTGGCAGTTGGCAAATTTTAAAAATGTTTCGATACCGATTCCGATAGCGACGCCGAACCCCGAAAGAAAAGGCATGGACAGAAACTCTGGTTTTTCAGCGGCAGGCAGTTGGCAACGAGTCGGTGCGAAAAAGGAGCGTCCGCATGCTGGAACAAAAAAATATTACCTTACATTATTCTGTGAATCAAAAAAACAGGTTTGCAGGGACAGAGCTTCTCTTGACTTGAAGAGTTAAACGAATCATCAATAATGCAACAAATCAGCATCAATCATGACTTCATTGTTATTTCTTGGAATCGTCCTTTTGTTTATTGGAATTACTGCACGATCCCTTAATCCTTCACTCCTCCGTTTCTCCGGGCTGTTTAAAATAGGAGGCATATTCGCCATAATTCTGGGCATCCTGACGGCAAGCGTTCGAATTGTCGAACCCGGCAAGGTTGGTGTACAGGTTCTTTTTGGAAAGGTGCAGGAAGACGTCCTCACCAGCGGGCTCAACATCATCAACCCCCTTGTGAAGGTTGAGTTTTTTGACATTACCACCCAGACCTATACCATGTCCGGAACCGAGACCGAGCTTTCCCAGCTGAGCGATGCCCCGATCAGGGTACTGAGCGCCGACGGTCTTGAAGTTACCATCGACATGACCGTCCTTTACCGAATCAACCCCCCGCAGGCTCCTGAAATACGGCGGGAGATCGGGCCCGGGCTTTCATATATCGATAAAATCGTTCGCCCGACCGCTCGTACACGCATCAGGGACAATGCCGTTATCTACAACGCTGTAGATCTTTACTCGAAGAGACGGGAGGAATTCCAGACAAAAATTTTCGAAAGTATTAAAGTTGACTTTGAAAGGCGCGGCATCATTCTTGAAAATTTGCTTGTACGCAACATTTCCCTCCCGCCTTCCGTCAAAGCGGCAATCGAGGCCAAGATCAATGCAGAACAGGAAGCCCAGAAAATGCAGTTTGTTTTGCAGAAAGAAACTCAGGAAGCCGAAAGAAAACGTGTTGAAGCCAGGGGGATTTCCGATTACCAGCAGATCCTTACCCGCTCTCTGACGAACAAGTTGCTTGAGTATGAGCGGATCAAGGCATTGCAGAACCTGGTAAAATCAGAGAACTCCAAGGTAATCATTATGGGGGATAGCCAAGGTGCCTCGGTACTGATTGGAAAATGAGCAGTAACTGCATGTCTGAGAAGAAAAGCGAAGAGTAAGAAAACATCAGGGCACCTTTGCACATTGCCGTGAATCCTGATTTTTTTAACAGTAACCAGTGACCATGAGAGCTACTATAGACCAACCGGTCACTGGTTACTCGTCACTGCACGACACAGCACCTCGCTGTCAGGGCAACAGTTCAACAGTGTCCATTGCCAACTGCCAACTTTCCCCTTTTTGACTTTTTCCTTTTGAATTTTGACTTGTCACCTCGTCACTACTCTCCCGACCCCGATTTTTATCACTATTTTCCGGGATAATTTGAAACGGCCGATCTAAGCATGAAGCTTCTGGATATATACATTGCCCGACAGTTTTTTTCAACCTATGTATTTGGCAGCATAAGTTTCACCGCACTGTTCATCCTTGTTAACCTCATCGAGAATTTCGACGAGTTTATCGATAAAAACCTCGGAAAGGAAGAGGTAGTCCTGTACTACCTGAATCTTGTCCCGGAAACTGTGCTGCTGATCTCTCCGTTGAGCGCCCTTCTTGCATCCTTGTATGTCACCGGCAGGTTATCGGGGAACAGCGAGTTGCCTGCGATGAAAGCAGCCGGCGTGACCATGCATCAGTTGCTTAAACCGTTTGTCGCCGTGGCACTGCTCATATCCGTTGTCAATATCTTTAATGCCGGCTGGCTGCATCCGAAAGCCGCTGCGCTGAAAAACAAGTTCGAAACCGAGTATTTCAATAAAAATTTCGAAAAAATTTCGGGGGACAAAAACATACATATTCTCGAATCCCGCAACAGGATACTTTCCATCGGCGCACTTGACCAGAAAAAAGCTATGGGTTTCAACATATCACTTGAAACCTTTGACGGCCCTGCCATAGCCAGCCGAATCGACGCCAAAAGGATCTCCTACGACGAGGCGATTGATCGGTGGATTTTTCATGAAACCAGAACGCGGATTTTCAGTGAAGCCGGGGTAACCTACCGTGAAAATCCCGGAAAGGATACGGTGCAGCTTTCGTTGACCGCAGCGTCCCTCCGGGACCTCAGTATTCAACCGGATGAAATGGATATAATCCAGCATTTCCACTATATCGAAGAGAAAAGAGATGCGGGTTTTTCAAATCTTGGCAGGGTGATTGTAAAATTTCATAACAAACTGGCACTGCCCCTTGCATCGTTAATCGTCATCTTTATCGGGGTGCCGCTTTCCGCCCAGAAAAAGCGCAGCGGACTTGCCCTTGAGTTTGGCATAAGCCTTTTTATAGGATTTATCTACCTTGGCATGCAGAGAACGTTTTCCATCGCCGGGTATCGCGGGCTGATGGATCCGGGGCTTGCTTCGTGGCTGCCGAATCTGATCTTTCTCGCTGTAAGCGTTGTGATTTACAAAAATGCAAACAAATAAGCCATGACACCATCCCAGCCGCCGATTGTCCTCATGACTGATTTCGGTTTACAGGATTCGTATGTCGGCATCATGAAGGGGGTGATCGCCGGTATTTCCCCACTCACCCCGGTAATAGACCTGACACATTGCATCACTGCACAACATATCCCGCAGGGTGCGTTTCTGCTTGGCTCGGCTGCACCGTACTTCCCCGAAGGAACGATCTTTGTGGCAATTGTAGATCCCGGAGTCGGAACGGGAAGAAAAGCGATAGTGCTCGAAACCGAAAAACAGATTTTTATTGCCCCGGATAACGGCTTGCTGAGTCTTGTCATGAAAAAGCAGCAGGTCAAGGCCTGTTACGCAATAACAAACACCTCTTACATGCTTCCCGTTCAAAGCGCCACTTTCCACGGAAGAGACATTTTTTCTCCTGTTGCCGCGCACCTTGCAAACGGCGCAGAGCTGGCAACCGTTGGAAACACCGTCAGCCCGGAAAGCTGCATACGAATCGAATTTCCTGAAAACAGCACGTCCGATGGAGGCCGCTCATGGAAAGGAGTAATCCTTTATTGCGACATTTACGGCAATCTGGTAACCTCGTTTACGGGTGAAATGCTCGTGGAAGGTGAAAAACCAGCCGGCATACGCATGGAAAACGGCCGCATCTTGCCACTTCATCACACTTACGGGGATGTAGCCGAAGGTGAAGCATTGGCATACCGAGGAAGCAGCGGCTTTCTGGAAATCGCAGTACGCAACGGCAATGCCTCACAATCGCTCGGTCTGAAAACCGGTGACAGGATAACTTTTCTCAGGACCCCTGGGCATTGGGGATAACCGAACTTAACTGCCTATGTACTCTTTGAGAATTTTACTGTAGGCTGACTGGCGGAGTCTCCTGATCGCTTTTTCCTTGATCTGGCGCACCCTTTCACGGGTAAGTTTGAATTTTTCGCCTATTTCCTCAAGCGTCAGGGGGTTTTCCATTCCAATACCGAAATAGGAACGGATAACATCGGCTTCACGCGGAGCAAGCACTGAAAGCGAGCGTTCAACTTCAAGGTTCAGGGAATCGCGGGTCAGGCCATGATCGGGCTTGTGACCATCATTCTGCAGCACATCGAGCAGCCTGTTATCGTCCCCCTGGGCGAACGGGGCATCCACGGAAACATGGCGCCCTGCAATTTTCAGGGTATCGGCAACATCCTGGGAATCCATATCGAGAAGATTTGCAAGCTCCTTGGTATTGGGATCCCGTTCGTATTCCTGTTCAAGCTGGCTGTACGCTTTACTGATCTTGTTAAGCGTACCGACCCGGTTCAGAGGAAGACGCACGATCCTTGATTGTTCGGCAAGAGCCTGAAGGATGGACTGCCGGATCCACCAGACCGCATAGGAGATGAATTTAAATCCTCTGGTTTCGTCAAAACGTTTCGCAGCCTTGATCAGACCGAGATTCCCCTCATTGATCAGGTCGCCAAGAGTCAAGCCCTGATTCTGGTACTGCTTGGCAACGGACACCACAAAACGTAAATTTCCTTTGATAAGCTTGTCCAATGCGCGTTTTGCCCGTTTGTATTCCGGAGTATCGACCGGCATATCGTAGCCTTCCTTGATAGCTCTGGTAAGCTTTACCTCATCTTCCGCAGTCAAAAGCTCGTATTTGCCGATCTCCTGCAGATAACGGTCAAGAGAAAGACTCTCGCGATTGGTGATCTGCTTACTTATTTTCAATTGCCTCATTGACACTCTCCGTCTCACTTATTCTTTGAAATACTCTTCCCTGATAATCGCTTCAGCTTTTCCGCCCTCGTTGACAAGCCACAAGACCGTTGATGTGCTCTTGTTTATACGCATTCATATATCGATCCATCAGTTACAGAGAACTTTCAGGTTGGCCTGCAGTTTGCCGAGATTGCTCTTCGCCTCGGCGAGTTTCCGGCGTTCATTTTCTACGACATCATCCGGAGCATTGTCGACAAAACCTTTGTTGGCAAGCTTTCTTTCCATACGCCTTACATATCCGGAAACACTGTTCACCTCTCTCTCAAGACGGGCAATCTCTTTCTCGAAGGAAATCAAACCCTCGAGTGGCACAAAAAGTTCATTCCCGTCGACTACAGCCGAAGCCGCATGCGGCGGTCTTTGGCTGTCCTCGGCGATTGAAACGTTGCACTTCGTCAAACCTTCTACAACAGCACCGTTATCGCTGAACAATCGCCGCACTGTTTTTTCCGGTGCCCTGATAATCAGGCTTGCTGTCATATCATGGGGAACACCGAACACCGCCCTGATACTCCTGGTTTCCGAAACCGTTTTCTGAACCAGTTCGAAACTATCCGACCCTCTATCATGCCACCCAGTCTCCGGCATGGGCATAGCTGACCGGGCAATGCTCTCGCTGTCCTCACGCCGCAGTACGTGGTGCCAGATTTCTTCGGTTATAAAAGGCATCACGGGATGAAGCATTTTCAGAACCCCCTCGAGCAGATAAACGGCGAGACAAACTGCCTGATGCTTCCGGGTTTCGGAGGACTCTCCTGCAAGTTCAATTTTCAGTGTCTCCAGGTACCAGTCACAATAGTCACCGCGGAAAAAGTCATAGACGATTCTGGTGATATCGTTCATCCTGAACTGCCCGAACGCCTTATGATACGCATCAAGCATCCTGTGATAACGACCGAGGATCCAGCGTTCAGCATCTGACAACACCATGGCTTCAGAGTTGAAACACTGGTAGGCACAGCCAAATTCATCCATGCCACCAAAAGCTTTTTCGCGCTGCATGAACACAAAACGCGCAGCATTCCATATTTTGGTCGCGAAATTCCGGCCGAACTCGCATTTCTCTTCACCGAACAGAACATCCTGCCCAAGAGGCGCTATATAAACAATGGTAAAACGAAGTGCATCGGTTCCATAAACGTCCATCACTTTCAAAGGATCGGGTGAGTTCCCGAGGGATTTGGAAAGTTTCCTGCCTGTCATATCCCTGATAATGCTTGTAAAGTAAACGTCCCTGAACGGCACATCTTTCCTGAAATAGAGCCCGGCCATGATCATCCGGGCAACCCAGAAGAAAATGATATCCGGAGCGGTTACAAGCGTATCGGTAGGATAAAATGCCCTTATATCGTCATTTTCGGCTTGCTCTCCTGTCCAGCCCAGCGTTGTAAGGGGCCAGAGCCATGAGGAAAACCAGGTATCAAGCACATCCTCATCCTGAACCAGCTTGTCTGTCCCGGCAAGGTGACAGGCCTCCTCGTAAGATTCCGCCACCCAGATTCCACCCTCCTGGTCATACCATGCCGGAATCCGATGCCCCCACCAAAGCTGGCGGGATATGCACCAATCCTTGATATTTTCCATCCAGTGACGATAGGTGCTGATCCAGTGTGCCGGATGAAACCGTATCTGATTGTCATTAACTACCTGCAGGGCGTTCGCGGCAAGGGGCTTCATCCTGACAAACCACTGTTCGGAGAGATAGGGTTCCACAACGACATCGGCCCTTTCGGAGTAACCGACGTTGTGCTCGTACTCTTCGACCTTTACAAGACTGCCCCGGCCCTCCAGGTCCGCGATGATCTTTTCTCTGGCCTCAAAACGGTCCAGCCCGGCATAACCGAACTCATCCGTCATCCTTCCGTCGCGCCCGACAACACACAAAACAGGCAGGTTATGACGCCCGGCAACCTCAAAGTCATTCGGGTCATGGGCTGGAGTTATTTTGAGCGCACCAGTCCCGAACCCGACATCGACATAGTCATCCGCGATCACCGGGACATGACGCCCGGCAATAGGTACCACAGCCATCTCCCCGATAAGGTCACTGTATCTCGGGTCTTCCGGATTGACCGCAATAGCCACGTCGGCAAGAATGGTTTCCGGCCTCACCGTTGCTATGGTAATATGTTCACCCGGTCTTTTGGTTAAAGGATAGCGGACATACACAAGCTTGTCCTTCCGGGGCTTCATGATAACTTCTTCGTCGGAAAGAGCCGTCTGTGAAACAGGACACCAGTTGATAATGCGCTTGCCGCGATAGATCAATCCGTCTCGATAGAGGGTAATGAAAGCATGCCGTACAGCCTTGGAAGCGCCTTCATCCATGGTAAACAGGTTACGCCGCCAGTCACAGGAGATACCAAGCTTGCGAAGCTGCTTGAGAATCAGTCCGCCGTACTCGTCTCGCCACTTCCAGACATGCTCGAGAAATTCTTTGCGACCGAGGTCGTGGCGTGAAACACCTTTTTCACGGAGCTTTTTCTCGACAACGGTCTGGGTGGCAATACCAGCATGGTCCGTACCCGGGAGCCAAAGCGCTTCCTTACCCGACATGCGTTGATAGCGAATAAAAATATCCTGAAGCGTGTGATTCAGAACATGACCAAGAGTAAGACTGCCCGTGACGTTCGGGGGCGGCATAAGCACCGTATACGGCTCTTTACCTCCTTCAAACACTCTGAAGTGTTCCGCATCAAAGATACCCTCCGACTCCCAGTGGGCGCTGCTCCAGCGACGCTCCACATCATGATGGTTATACGTTTTCTCGAGGTTTGCACTCATTACTGATCGCTCATGATGCCGTTACCCCTGACAGCAAGAGGCCCCGTTGCCAGAGATGAGATTACATATTGCATGAAATTCTGCGTTTCCCGGGACCTTGTTCCCGTCCGGTTTATTTCTCTTTTTCGGAAACGGGACGCTGGTCGAAAATCTGGTCGATAATCCCATAAGATTTGGCTTCCTCTGCGTCCATCCACCGGTCTCTTTCGGAATCTTCCCGGATCTTTTCAACCCCCTGTCCGGTATGGGATGCAAGGATCTCTTCAAGAAGCTTGCGGATTTTCTCAATCTCCCGCGCCTGGATCAGGATATCCGTTTCCTGGCCCTGAACACCTCCTGACGGCTGGTGGATCATAATCCGGGAATGAGGCAGCGAAGCCCTTTTCCCCTTTGTTCCGCATGCAAGCAGAAAAGCCCCCATACTTGCCGCCATACCGACACAGACAGTAGCTACTTCCGAACGAATATACTGGATGGTATCATAGACTCCCAAGCCAGCCGAAACACTTCCTCCGGGTGAGTTAATATAAACATAGATGTCCCGTTCAGGCTCTTCCGACTCAAGAAAGAGCAGCTGTGCCATAAGCAGACTCGCAACGTGATCGTCAATGGGGGTTCCCAGAAAAATAATACGCTCTCTCAGTAACCGGGAGAAAATATCAAAAGCCCTCTCTCCACGGCCTGATGTTTCGATAACCATCGGAACAAGGCTGTTGGTAATCCCCTGTTCAATAGCGCCGGAATAGAGTTTTTTCGCCTGGCGCTCAAAGCCGAAATTTATGTTTGCCATATATCCTTTCTCCAGTTCAGCTATGTTTCAATAAGAGAAGACAATAAATAGATAGAGGTGCCCTTATGAAACCATAACGGATACACATCCGTTCCAATTGTTGAAAAACCCAAAGGCACCGTTTACATTGCCGTGAGTCCCGATTTTTCAAAAGTAACAGGTAACCAGTTAGTTTAAAGCAACTTTTGCCAACTGCCAACTGAAGACTGCTTCATGTACGTGAAAGTTCTTAGTTCGCAGTTCTGAGTGCTGAGAGAGAAAATCGGGGTTCGCCGTCGGTATCGGTAATCGGGATTCGGAAATCGATCTTTTCTTCATTTTCTTTCTTCTGCCAACTGATCCCCTCTTGTCACTCGTCACTTGTTACTTGTCACTATTCTTTTGCCAACTGCCAACTTTCCCTTTTTTGACTTTTTCCTTTTGAATTTTGACTTGTTACTCCCGTTGTCTACTGCCTACTGGAGACTGCCTACTGATTCCCTTTCGACCCCGAAACCCGATTCCGACCCCGATTTCCGATTATCTTCTCCCGCCTAACACTTAGCACCTTCCCCCTCTCCCCTTTTTGAATTTTGACTTTTGAATTTTGACTTGTCACTCGTCACTATTCTCCTGCCTGCTGAATATCACGGCGCGCAACACATTGAAGTGTCATTAAGATAAACCCCTCCTGAAACAATACAAGAAAACCGATTTGAATTAGCCAAAAAAACTGTTTTTTACATGCCGGTTTAGGCAACGCCTGTCGCAAGACACCTGATGTCGGAAATGTACGTTTCCTTTTTTAAATTGTACTTTAAACTGTCACTTGTCACTTGTCACTTGTCACTTGTCACTTGTCACTTGTCACTGTCACACCTTTAGTATTTCACAATGAATGTTCGTCTCATTGCCGTCACAAACCCGCTTGTCGAAATACAAAACGAAAAGCTTACTCCTGAAGGTCTCATCGCTTACTGCGCAAGAGTTTCAAGCCCGCATCAGGAGAAGCTCGATTATGAAAAACTGCTTGCCTACTGTATTAAAAACCGGCACTGGAGCATTTTCGAGATGGTTGACATGACCGTTGAGATAACAACCTCCCGGGCGATCTCCCCGCAGATTTTGCGGCATCGCAGTTTTGTATTCCAGGAATTTTCCCAGAGGTATGCTAAAGTACAGAGTTTCGAAACCTATACCCCCAGAAGGCAGGATACAAGAAACCGGCAGCACTCTGTAGATGACCTTGATGAGGCAACGATCACGTGGTTTACCGATGCACAGGAGAAAATAAGCGCTTTTTCTGTTGAAAAGTACAACGAGGCTCTCGACAAGGGCATAGCCAAGGAGTGCGCACGCATGCTGTTGCCTCTCAATACGCAGACAAAACTTTACATGAAAGGATCGGTCAGAAGCTGGATACACTACATTGAAGTCCGGACGGATGCCAGCACACAGAAAGAACACAGGGATATTGCCGAAGCCGTTAAAGAGATTTTCATCCGTCAGTTTCCGGTCACCGCAGCCGCACTTGGCTGGGCTTAAACGGCAAAATGATCGAGGAGCTGCGAAATACGCCGCTTGAGCTCCCTGCGGTGTACAATCATGTCAAGAAAACCGTGCTCAAGCAGAAATTCCGCCCTCTGAAAACCTTCGGGAAGATCCCGCTTGATAGTGTCCTTGATAACCCTCGGGCCCGCAAACCCTATAAGTGCCTTCGGTTCGCTGATATTGACATCTCCGAGCATGGCATACGACGCGCTGGTGCCTCCCATGGTTGGGTCGGTCATAAGAGAAATGTAAGGAATCTTCTTTTCGCCAAGACGCAACAGTTTTGCCGATGTCTTGGCCATCTGCATGAGGCTGAAAGCCCCTTCCATCATGCGTGCCCCGCCTGACTGGGAAACGATGATCAGCGGTGCATTGCAATCAATGCTTTTATCGATCGCCCGTGCGATTTTTTCCCCGACAACAGATCCCATCGATCCCCCAATAAAGCCGAAATCCATTGCAGAGATAACGGCCTGATATCCGCCTATCATTCCCATGGCGTTCCTGCAGGCTTCGGTTTTGCCGCTCTCCTCGATTACGGCATACACACGGTCGGGATACTTTTTTGTATCGGAAAAAACAAGCGGGTCAGCTGCACGCAGGGAATCGTCGAATTCCTCATATTTTTTTTCGTCAAAAAGAAAGGAAAAGTATCTGTCAGGAGATATCCTGAAATGGTGGTCACATTCACAGCATGTATACAGATGATCCTCGATCTGTTTCTTATGAAGCGCCGCTCCACAACTGTCGCATTTCTGCCAAAGACCTTCAGGAATATCACGTTTGTCTTTGGTACGTATCGAAGGCTTTGCCCGTTTAAACCAGACCATTTTTAATTATGGGTAAAGATTATACATTACACTGGGTTGAACGATTGATCCGGCATGGCCGGAAAAGCAATAATATAAAAATCGCTCAAGCCAGGACTAACACTGAAGATATGAAGTCACCCTGAGATCTCAAAACAACCCTCTGGAGCCTTCAATTGTTCAAACCCGGATTCATAACCACCCTGATTCTCAGCAGTTGTTTTCTGGTGTTGACCACCCATGCTCCCCTGCAGGCCGGCAATGAGACCATCGTTTATCCCGACACCCTTGATCTGCCTGTAAAGCGTTCGGCAATTGCCCCATATATGCGGCCCGCGAGGAAAACGGTGGGACTTGCACTTTCAGGAGGAGGAGCTAACGGCATGGCGCAGGTTGGCGTACTCAAAGCACTGGAAGAAGAAAACATCCCTATCGATGCCATAGTCGGTACAAGCATTGGAGCTGTTGTCGGGGGCCTTTACAGTGCCGGTTACAATGCGGATGAACTTGAAAACATCGCTCTCGGGCTCCCGTGGCAGGAACTCCTCTCCCTGGACAACGATGCGCCAAGGGCCAGTACGTTTCTCGAGCAGCAGAAGATCCGCGACCGGGCAACCATCGCTATACGCTTCGAGAACTTCAAACTCGTCATACCAAAATCGCTGAGCTCGGCACAAAAGCTGACAAAAACCCTCGATCTGTTGACAATGAACGCCCTGTATCATCCGGCAGGATCGTTCAATACTCTTCCAGTCTCCTTCAAGGCAGTCACAACCGACCTGGTTTCAGGCAAACGCATCACTCTCTCGAACGGCACGCTTTCAGAAGCAATGCGTGCCAGCAGTACCATTCCGATTATTTTCGAGCCCATCGAGCTTGGCAAGTACAGGCTCGCCGACGGGGGGCTTGTTGCAAATCTCGCCGTGGACGAGTTGGAAACAGCTTCGCTGGATTATAAAATCGGCGTTGATACCAGAGGCAGCATGTACACCCTTGCCGAAGATATTGACATCCCCTGGCAGGCCGCCGATCAGGCCATGACCATCCTTATCGAACTCCAATACCCTCGTCAACTCGAAAAAGCCGACCTTGTCATAGCTCCTGACGTCGGCAACAATCCCGCCATTGATTTTTCAAAGCTCCCCGACCTGATCAGCGCAGGGTATGCAAGCGGGAAAGCGCTTGCAGGAAAAATCCGGCAGGATATCTCGCTGCCGGCGGCAAGAAAGACCAGAATATCTTCCCATAAAAAATCCCTCAGGATCACGGGGGCGGAAAAGGAGACCCTGCAAGATTATCATGCTGCTGGTGAAATCATACGCAACGCTTCATACGTGGAAGAAGCGTTGAAAGAGCTGCTTGAAACCGATCGGTTCACGAGGGTTTATGCGAAAATCAACCGTAAAACCGGAGAAGTTGTATTCTTCTGTGAAACACCGCCTTTATTCGAAAACGTCGAACTGCTAAACTCAGTAACCACGATAAGCAAGGCAGAACTTGACAGTTGCTTTGGGCCCCTGATGAAGAAAAGTTACACCAATACCAAGGGGATAGGGGCTCTGGAAAAACTGCTGAGAGTTTTCAGGAAAAAAGGGTATGCCCTTGTTGATATTGAAAGCGTCTCGGTTTCCGACGGAACGCTTGCCATAACATTGTCAGACGGCAAAATCTCAAATCTTGTCGTTTCACAGGACAGAAACATCACGCACCCCACCCCCGTCATGAGAGAACTTTCCATAGACACATCAAAAGCACTGACGCTTAAGGATATTGAACGTTCAATTGACAATTTGTTTGGAACGGGCGCATTTAACCGCGTCTCGATCAGCATATCAGGAAGCGACTCTGTTTTGGCGCGAAACAGCCGCTCACTCAGGGTAAGACTCAATGAAAAACCTTCTAACGTGCTGCGGCTGGGAGTGCGATACGATGAAACGTATAATGCGCAGGCCCTGATTGATTTCAGAAATGAAAACCTGAACGGAACGGCGAATTCCATTGGCGGCTGGACGAAAATCGGAGAAAAAAACAATCGCGTCAACCTTGAATTCAACATGCCTCGTATTGGCAGCACAAGTCTTACCTTCAATACTAAAATGTTTTATGACCATCGGAAACTGGATATACGCGAACCTGAATTCTCGAAACAGTTTTTCTTCTCCACCTCTGAACAGATCAAACGTTTCAGCATTCAACACTACGGCATCGCCTCCTCTTTCGGCATGAGAATAGGAAAAAACAGTCAGTTTCTGCTTGACATGACCCTGAAGAACAGTCGGACTTACGATAAAGGAAACAGCGGTTTCGAGTTTGAAAACAATGATATCGCATCGGCCGCCGCACAGTTCGCACTTGATACAAGAGACAATTCCTTTCTGCCGACCGAAGGACGGCACATCAGTCTGCGGTATTCGTTCACACCGGAAATTTTTAACAATGACACATTCTGGCAGTTCCATCTTGCGCATGAGGAAAACATATCTTTCAGCGAAAAGGCATCCGGCCAACTGAGTGTCTCTATCGGCCTCAGCGGTCAGGGTCTGCCTTTTTCGGAAATGTTTTTCCTGGGAGGAGCGGGCAGCCCATACAGTCAACGATTTATAGGCTTGAAAGAAAATGATCTCATCGGGCGGAACATGGCAGCGGTTGGGGCAAACTTCCGATATAGTCCGCCGTTTGACCTCATATTCCCCTCGTCATTCCTCCTGTACTACAACGCGGGTAACGTTTGGCAGAAAAGGACAGATATCTCACCGGACGATATTATCCACGGCATCGGAGCAGGTCTGAACTGGGAAACACCTCTGGGCCCTGCCCGCTTTACTGTCGGAAAAGCGTTTACCTTCGATGACACAGAATCCGACAAAAGCCGTTCAAGCCTGCGGTTTGCGGAAACGGTATTGTATTTCAGCTTTGGGCATGAATTTTGAGAGCTTTCCTGAAGGATATCCGTTACCTGTCACTTGTTACTCTGTCAGCGAAACGGCAATCAAGAGTTTTTTGTATCTTGTTTCCCGCCCGCGAAACTTTCAACCACTTGAAACAACATGCGTCCAGAGATAACCGCTCCGAACAACAAACCTCACATACTGGTATGCAACGATGACGGCATTGATGGAGAAGGACTGCATGTTCTTGCTGCATCAATGAAAAAAATTGGCAAGGTAACGGTTGTGGCTCCGGCTGAACCACACAGCGGAATGGGGCATGCGATGACCCTCGGCGTCCCTCTTCGAATCAGGAAGTACGCTAAAAACAACCGCTTTTTCGGCTACACTGTCTCCGGTACCCCTGTTGACTGCGTAAAAGTCGCCTTGAGTCACATACTCCCTGAAAAACCTGATATTATTGTAAGCGGCATCAATTACGGAAGCAACACCGCTACCAACACCCTCTATTCCGGCACCGTAAGCGCCGCACTCGAGGGGGTAATCCAGCACATACCCTCACTTGCCTTTTCACTCACAACGTATGAAGACGCTGATTTTATTTATGCCGGCAAGTTTGCACGCAAACTGGTGCGAAAGGTGCTTCGTGAAGGCCTTCCGTCAGACACCATTCTTTCGGTGAACATCCCGAACGTACCTGAATCGGAAATCCGGGGAGTCGCGGTAACCTCCCAAGGCAAATCACGCTGGGCTGAAAACACCATCGAACGCGACGACATGTATGGCAATCCCTATTACTGGCTGAGCGGAAAACTTCAGCTTATGGACAATGACATGCTGCATGACGAATATGCCGTCAGACAGAATTATATCACTGTAACACCCATCTCTATTGACATGACAAACCACAGCGCGCTGAAAAACATCAGGCGATGGAAACTTAAAAAGTAGCGGCCGTGAACACCTTCCTGATCGACTACCGGGATATACAGGCACTGAAAAAAGGTTTTTCAAAACTTTTCAATGATTACACCCACGAGGGCGAATTGCATGAGAAGCTGACCGAAAAGTTTTTCCATTTGGACTACCGGAAAAAAGCCGACTACTACAAGCATCTCAACACGCTGTTGTCTCGGCAGTTTAAACGCAGTGAGCTTATAGAACTCCTTGTCCGCCAGAACAGGCAGTTTGGAACTGCCGAAACGCATGTTGCATCGATCGATCGACTTCACTCTCCACGATGCCTTCTCGTTGTTACCGGTCAGCAGCCGGGGCTGTTTACAGGTCCGCTTTATTCCATCTACAAGGCACTCACAGCCGTGATAGTTGCCGAACGGCAGAAGGAAATGTTTCCGGAATATGATTTCATCCCTCTCTTCTGGATTGAAGGTGAAGACCATGATTTCAGTGAATCGGCACGGACATCGCTTTTCGAGGCCGGCGAGCTGAAACAGGCCACTCTGGATCCCTGGCGAAGGCTTCCGGGCCAGATGCTAAGCCGCTCCCCCATGGGCCCCGGCATAACCGAAATCGTCTCTACCTTCAGTGCTTTGCTTCAGGAGAGTGAACATAAACAGAAAATCATCGCTGTTCTGCACGAGTTCTATACCCCGGAAAGTACTCTGGAACTTGCCTTCGGCAGGACCATGGCATTCCTCTTCAAGAACTATCCACTGGTATTCCTCTCAGCAACCGATCCCGGATTCAAAAAATTAGCCAAAGACGTTATCCATCGTGAACTTGCAACTTGCCCTTCTACCTCACATGCGGTGATTGAACAGAGTTCACTCCTGGAAAGCATGGGCTACCAGGCCCAGGCCAAACCGCGTGCGGTCAATCTCTTTTACCTGAACCACCATGACCAGCGAATGAAAATCGAGCAGTCGTCAACCGACTCGTTTACCATTGTCCCGGAGAAACACCGTTATTCAAGGCACCAGATGCTGGAAATCTGCGGTGATCACCCCGAACAGTTCAGCCCGAATGTCATTCTCAGGCCGGTGGTGCAGGACTATGTCCTGCCTGTTTTCGCCTACATTGCAGGGCCGGCTGAAATAAGTTATTTCGCTCAATACCGCAAGGTTTATGAACATTTTGGATTGAGCATGCCTTTTATCATCCCGAGAGGCAGCTTTACCCTCATCGAGCCGGCTGTCAGCAGGATCATAAACAAAGTAATGCAGAAAACAGGACGGCCTAACCTGTCGAGAAAACAGATATACCACATGGCGTTTCACAATCTCCACGTTCTGCAGAAAAACGCTATTTCAGGTGCTGAAAACCATGATTTCGATACCCTTCTCGACCGCACAGAAATGCAGTTGCGCGCAGAACTGGAATCTCTTGCCCCTTCGCTGGTAAAACTTGACCCGAACCTTGAACAGGTTCTTGCAGGATCGGTCAGGCAGGTTGAAAAAGTCCTGGAGGGAATACGCCGGAAAACCCATCGCGCAAGCCGGAGAAAACACGATGAACTCGTGGTTCAACTGGAAAAAGCCGCCACAGGACTTTTCCCCGAAGATATCCCTCAGGAGAGAGTTGTCAATGTTTTTTACTATCTCAATAAGTACGGATGGAAAATCCTTGATGATTTTGCGATGATGTTGAGGGCACATGCTACCGAATCCCACATCATCATGGAACTTTGATCACTCACCGGGTCCGCTTCAACCGCGAGCTTGTTCGAGCGCCGAAAGAAGCATGTCGACCGTTACGATTTCCGGGAGTATAACCGCACGTTCAAGGTTCCCGCCGGGAATGATAACAAAAAGGGGTACGCCCGACCTTCCGAACCGCTGCAGCATTGCCGTTACAGTATCGTTTCGTGTTGTCCAGTCCGCCTTTACGGCAGCCACATCCCGCTGCTGCAACGCTTCCCCCACCGCTTTATTGCTCAGCACACCCGCCTCAAGAACCTTGCAGGTAATACACCAGTCAGCTGTGAATTCAAGAAAAATCGTCTTTTTCTCCTGAAGCAGCAAATCCAGCAGGGCCGGGGAAAACTCATGCCACAGAACACCGTTTTCATCGACGCTGGCGGCAATACCGTAAGCGCTTACGGTATTGCCCCTTTCGGCCTTTTCTGTTGTATCCGGTATGAGAAGAAAATATGACCCGCCAAGAATCACCAGCCCGGCTCCCCATGCGGCGATCTGCCTCTTAAAAGAAGTACCGTACCCGGCCCAGTTTCCGATAAGCCAGAAAACAAAAGCCACGACAAGCAACAAAATGAGCAGTTTCAGGACACCGTCTCCGCCTGACTGTTTGTTCAGTATCGAAGCAAGCCACACAACAACCGCAACAAGCATGAAACCCATCAATTGCTTGAAAATGTACATCCAGTTTCCGGGCTTGGGCAGAAACTTCAGCCATGCAGGATACCATGCAAGAATCACATAGGGTGCAGCCATACCGACCGCAATAACCGTAAAGAAAAGAAACACGGTCGCCGGAGGTTGGGCAAAGGCAAATCCGAGAGCAGTTCCAAGAAAAGGAGCTGTACATGGAGTTGCAAGGGCTGTCGCGAGCACGCCGCTGACAAAAGCCCCGAAACTGTCATGATGAGATGCAACCTTGCCGATTTTACCGGGCACCACCGGAG
>JANQGE010000121.1 GCA_028277485.1 Chlorobium sp. | reverse complement strand
AACAAGGATGCAGCGATAAACTGGCGCTTCACAACAGAAAAGGCACGCATCAAGCTGTTACACCTTTATCCGACGATTGATGATTGACTTGACACTAGTGTGGTTCGCTCCAGGAAATAACTGATAAGCTGTAGTTAATTGTGGCACTCTAGCGAGGCGAACTATCGCGGGGTGACGTATTAGCTTGGAAGTTCTCCTAGAAAGAGATAAAGGCTCCACCGGCATAAGCTTGCGGGCTCGGCCCGCAACACTTGCTGAGAGTTCTGGTACTGCTGCAACTTCTCGCTGAACAGGGCGAAGAAACTCTAAGCGGTCTTTGAGGTTCCCGACACCAGAAAACTTACCACCACTTTCAACCTCTTTCAACGTGGTAATAAGTGGGCCTAACCAACGCAGATTAGTTGGCAAGTCAGACCTTAAGGCGCTTAAAAGATCCAACCCTGTTTTTGCAAATGCGAATAAGTCCCAGTGAGGATGTAGAGCTACAAAGGTTTCCCAATCAACTTCTTTGTTAACATAATTTATTGCTAACGAAGGCATAAAAGCTCTAGTCCCAGCCACAAACACTGAATCCCGTTTTCTACGAAGATCCTTCGATATCCCAAGATCGCCAATAACCGATCTCAGGTCTTGATTTTGATCTAGAAACACATTCTTGGGTGCAATATCGCAATGCGCAAAAAAATGGCTATGTATGTGCTCAAGCCCTTCAGACAAACTCAATAGCAGTTCGAGTATCTTCGTCGGTTCCTCAATAAATTTCTTACGTGCCTCAATAGCTTCTGCTTTATAGAGATCCGCCTTTTCTGGCTCAATGATATCTCGTAACGTTGGCCCCTCAATGAAGTCTGTAATAATGAATGGAATGCTTAGACTATCTACTGAATAAACACCAGCATCTATGACTTTAACAAGATACTCATGATTGAATGTGGCGATATTTGTGATTTCAGCAAGAAAATCTTCCGTACTTATTGGCCCCTGATAACGGTGTTTCGTTATCTGCGCTATATCATCTCGGTACATAAAGAATTTGACAGCTCGGTCTATTGTTATGCCATCGTGTAGATCTTGCTGCGCTCGAAACACAACGCCTGAGCCACCTTTACCTACTGGCTCAATAGGACTGCCATGCGCTGGGCATTCACCTTTGGGATTAACAAGCTTGTAATGCTCTTTGATTGACTTTTCAGATACAAAATTGAGTAGTCTGTCACGTTTAAGTGTTTGCTCAGCCATGATATTAATTCTCGATTTTGAACCCTAAAATCTCTTATTATCCACATTACAGATTCTCAAAATACTTATATTAAATTTACTGTACTTTTACCTATAACTCAAACAAAAACTTAGCTTTATCTGATAATGCAATACACATTTTAACGATTATTCGCGTGCTTCCGCGGTATATGCATGAACTTCATATCTCTCTCATTCACATTTTTTCGAGACTTTCGCCTGAAGAAGAAGCACATCCCCGAAACCGGAATACCGTAGTATCCCCGACGAATTTCACCGAACCACTTCCCCGCCCCATCCCTATCCATAACCCGCAAAGCCTGAAAACCACGGCTGGCAAAAGAAGCTTTGCCGGTGTATCTTTATTGCCCTGAACTCACTTAAACAAAACCATCACCACAACCCATGCGCAAACACCGACTATTCTTCCCGAGCATATTCATCCCCTTTCTCACTCTTCTCTCCTGCACACAACCAGCAGACAGCCTGCACATATACGAGCAGGAAAAGGTGCTGATGGGCACGGTGATGAAGATCAAGGCGGTGGCGGAAGGTGATGAGGAAGAAAAAACACAGGAGGCATTCGATGCGGCGTTTCGGGAGATTGCAGGGCTGGAGTCGGAACTGAGCGAGTGGCAGCCGGCAAGCCCGGTTTCGGCGGTGAACCGGGAGGCTGGCATCCAGAGTGTTGCGGTTCCTGAGGCGGTCGTGACAGTTACGGAAAAGGCGCTGGAAATAGCCCGGATAACAGATGGGGCTTTCGATGTGACGTTTAAACCGATCGGCAGGTTATGGAACGTGAAAGAAAGGACTTCCCCGCCTCCTCTTGACAGCATCAAAACTGTGTTGAACCTTGTTGATTATAGCCAGATTGAACTCGATACGCTGCATAAAACCCTCTTCCTGAAAAAGCCCGGTATGGAAATCGGGTTCGGTGGAATCGCTAAAGGATATGCAGCATACCATGCAGGCAAGGTACTGGAAAAGTACGGGATCAATAATTACATCATCAATGCAGGCGGCGACCTCTATGTCAAGGGAAAAAAAGGTGAGCAGCACTGGACATCAGGGATACAAAACCCTGACAAGGAACAGCAAAAACCGCTGCTTGCCTTCAGCGTCATTAAGACCTGCGGCATTGCAACAAGCGGCAGCTATGAAAGCTACTTCATCCATGAAGGCAAGCGTTACCACCATATTATCGACCTCAAAACCGGCTATCCTGCGAGAAGGACAAAAAGTGTAACCGTCTTCTCCGAAGATCCTGCAAAAGCCGATGCCTACGCCACGGCATTCTTTATCCTGGAACATGACAAGGCTCTGCGTATCGTGGAGCAGGACCCTTCCCTTGCCTTTATCTTGATCGACGACAAGGATATAATCTATAAAAGCCCGAATATCGGCGAGTTTATCCAGGAAATAAACTAATTTTTCAAGCACATAACCTGAATAATTCACCAAAGGAATTACAAAAAGGTGTGGGAAGATAATCGGGAATCGGGGTCGGGATCGAATGGATTGCGGTGGCGCTCGATACCGATTCCGACGGCGACTGCGAATCCCGAAAGAAACAATCGGAAATCAAGGGTTAGCCCTGTGAAATATCTGGTTTGATTTCACGGGGGGATCTTCATGAATTATTCAGGTTAAGAGGTTCAGAAACCGTCGCGAGTAATCCAAGGGCAAGGCGAACGGAGCACAAAAACCCTCTCCGATCCGCTCAACGTAGTCACTGAATTACGTAGCAGGTTCATGAGCCTCTGGACTGACGGTATAAGTTAATCAACCCGTTGGTCGACGAATCGTGCGACGCCACATCGTCCTGCCCTTGAATTTCGGGCAGAATGGTTTTGGCGAGCTGTTTGCCAAGCTCGACCCCCCACTGATCGAACGAGTTTATCCCCCAGACAACTCCCTGAACGAATACCTTGTGCTCATACATCGCGATGAGGCTTCCGAGATTGCAGGGGTTGACCTCGGAAAACACAATGGTATTGGTCGGACGGTTGCCGGGGAAGAGTTTATGAGGCAGAAGCTCTGTCATCCTCTCCTCCGGCATACCGGCATCGCGCATCTCTTTCCCGGCTTCTTCATCTGTTTTTCCCCGCATAAGGGCTTCGGTCTGGGCGAAGCAGTTGGCAAGCAGAATATCGTGATGTTCCCCGGAAGGGTTCTGGCTTTTGAGGGGTACAATAAAGTCAGCCGGAATGAAGTTCGGCCCCTGGTGCAGGAGCTGAAAAAAGGCGTGCTGAGAATTGGTGCCCGGCTCCCCCCAGATGACCGGCCCGGTCGCATACTCCACTTCGTTGCCGTTTCGATCGATCCGCTTCCCGTTGCTTTCCATGTCAAGCTGCTGCAAGTAAGCTGGAAGCCGGTGAAGATACTGGTCGTAAGGAATGACAGCATGTGAGTGCGCATCGAAAAAATTGTTGTACCAGATACCGAGAAGAGCAAGAATAACAGGAATATTTTTTTCAAGCGGAGCCGAACGGAAATGCTCATCCATCGCACAGGCACCGGCAAGCAGCTCTGCAAAACGCTCGAATCCTATATACAGCGCAATGGAAAGACCGATAGAGGACCAGAGCGAATATCTGCCGCCAACCCAGTCCCAGAAACGAAACATGTTTTGCGCATCAATGCCGAATTCCTCAACTTTTTCTCGGTTGGTCGAAACGGCAACAAAGTGACGGGCAACAAACGATTTGTCTACGGCTTTGTCAAGGAACCACCGCCTCGCCGTATGGGCATTGGTAAGGGTTTCCTGGGTGGTGAAAGTTTTGGAAGCGATGACAAACAGCGTCGTGTCGGCGTTGAGTTGACGCAGCGTTTCGCTGATATGTGTGCCGTCGATGTTGGACACGAAATGGACGTTGAGCGCTCCGTGGGCAAACGGCTTGAGAGCTTCGGTCACCATGTACGGACCGAGATCGGAGCCGCCGATGCCGATGTTCACCACATCGGTGATTGCCCTTCCGCTGTAGCCTTTCCATTCCCCCGACAGTATCAGCCTTGTAAAATGTTTCATCTGGGCGAGAACCTCGATGATATCGCAGCCGACATCCTGTCCGTCAAGTTCGAGACGAAAGCCCTCAGGCTGGCGAAGGGCCGTGTGAAGCACAGCCCTCTGCTCGGTAAAATTGATTTTTCTTCCGGCAAACATCTCATCACGGTATGCCTTCACACCCGCATCTTCTGCCAGTGAAGTCACCAGCTCAACGGTTTTCCCGGTGATCCTGTTTTTCGAGTAGTCGAGAAACAGATCGCCCATGCGAATCGAGAACCGCTGAAACCTCTGCGTGTCACTGGCAAAGAGCTCCCTCATATGAAGCCCTTCAATCTCCTGTTTATGCTCCGCCAACGCTTTCCATGCCGAACCGTTTTGTATGGTCATAAATTTTCCTCGTAATGAGGGTACCTCTATGTAATTTGTTGCATGCCCTGATTACTTCGCTGGCCGGACAGGAGAGAGTCTCTGTGCTCCGCCCGCCTCGTACTCAAGTCGCTCACGACAATTTATAGAGGTGCCCATGATTATTAAAAATGTTGAGTTCCTATGAGAGTCTTGTCCCTAAATTGAGCGATTGTCGAACATGGCGGAGATGCAAGGCACAGGGAACGCCGCTGTAGTGAACTACCGCAAGTTCCCTGTAACGAAGCAGATTCGGCCCTGTGAAATATCCGGTCTGATTTCACGGGGTCGGCAATCCCGAAGGGTTTCAACAAATGCGGCTCTTTCTCAGTTTTCACTTTCACCCAACAGGTGAGGAATAATCTCACTATAAATACATTATAAAAGATTGTTTTTAATAAACTTACTATGATTGAGCTTTTGTTGAAACGCTCAGTTTAGGCACAAGTCCTTTTCGTGTATAGACGTTCAGCTATGACTATCAAGGAAATACTCGAATCTTATAAACACGTTGCCGTTGTCGGCGTTTCCGACAAACGGGAAAGACCGAGCCACAGCGTTACAAAATACCTGATCCATGCCGGATACACCATTTATCCTGTCAACCCCAACCTTGACAAGGTATTCGGCCTCAAATGCCGCCCGTCCCTTCTGGATATGCCTGCCGATTTGAGACGAAGCATTGAAATAGTAGATATTTTTCGCAAACCGAAGGAAGTTGGACCGGTCGTAGACCAGGCAATTGAGATCGGCGCAAAAGTGATCTGGATGCAGCTTGGCATCACCAATGAAGACGCCGCCCGGAAAGCACGCGAAGCTGGTCTTGAAGTTGTGCAGAACCACTGCATAGCAGTCGAACACCAGCATCTGTTCAACTCAGGCAAATAACGACCGACTTTCGAGCATCCCGGAAAAACGGCAGCGAGCAACAATTTAAAACGATCAATCCACGAATCAGCAACACATATGTCTAATACCGTTGTAGCGCTTCTCTTCGGAGGTAAATCTTCAGAACATGAAATTTCGATAATTTCGGCAAAAGCTATTGCCGCACATATTGACAAGAAGAACTACACCCCCTATCCTCTCTACATTTCCAGAGACGGGAAATGGTTCATGGGCAGAACCGCCCAAGCGGTGCTCGACCTCGATATGGCCGGCCTGCTGAAAAAACAATCTCTCGATGAGATAGGGGCCGAGCTGCTTTCCTTGACCCGGAATTGCGACGAAGACCTTTTCAGCTTTAATTTCCGGAAAGAGGGTATAGATGTTGCATTTCCAGTGCTCCACGGAACATATGGCGAGGACGGAAAAGTGCAGGGCCTGCTTGAAGTGTTCGGCATTCCCTATACCGGGTGCAGCGTCCAGGCTTCGGCCATAACCATAGACAAGGATGTAGCCAAAATATGTGCCATGCGGGCAGGAATTGCCGTAGCGGAGTATATGAGCATACTGAGCGCGGATTATCTAAAACGTCCTTCCCTGGTTATCGACATGGCCAGGCAACGGTTTACTCCTCCCTTTTTTGTAAAACCTGCAAATCTCGGGTCCTCTGTAGGCATTTCAAAAATCCACGCTTTCAACGAGCTTCCCGGAGCATTGGATGAAGCCTGCAAACTCGACATCAAGGTTCTCGTTGAAAAGGCGGTCAGCGGACGTGAAGTAGAAGTTGCGGTACTTGGAAATGAAGACCCCATAGCTTCGGCACCTGGTGAAATTGAACCGGGCAACGATTTCTACGACTACACCGACAAATACATCAGCAACACTGCCAAGCTTCATATACCGGCACGCATTGACATCGAAGTCCAGAAGGCATTACAACACGAGGCCATCAGAGCATACCGGGCCCTGGGCTGCAGCGGTATGTCTCGCGTGGATTTCTTTGTAGAAAACAAGAGCAACCGGATCATTCTCAACGAAATCAATACAATACCCGGATTTACCGGCACCAGTATGTATCCCTTGCTCATGAAAAATACAGGAATAGGTTTTAAGGAACTTATCGATACATTGCTGCAACTTGCCTTGGAAAAATCTTCGGTATAACCTAAACTGGGAATAAGCCCTGCAGCCACCAGAAAATCCCCTTATACTTGTTTTTCGAAAAAAGAAATCATGGTAACCGACCCACACCTTTTCTTTGCAGACATTTCGCTTGATCTCTCCAGAGGCGAATACCTTTCCGGAATGAAAAAACTTAAAGCAGAAAGCAAAGACTTTCAGGATTCCTATACATTCCACCTCCTTCTTGCCCGTGCTTTTAAAGGGGCTCAACGTTTTCCGGAAGCCCTGGCTTCCTTGAAAACATGCTGTCGGATAGCTCCTCACAACGAGGTTGCCTGGAAAGAGCTGCTCCAAGTCCATTTTCTCCTGCTGCGCGCTCCCGGTGACGACCTTGCATCCGAACTTGAAGAGCTTTCAGTGGCTCTTGCAGACTTTGAACCGCCTAAAGCTTATGAGACAAGCGATCCGACCCCGCTGAACGAACAGAAACAGCCTTTTTCCGACGACGACAGTATTTCTGTTCCTACCGAAAGCCTTGCAACCTTATTTACCGAACAGGGCGCCTACAAAAAAGCAATAAAAATCTATACCGATCTCATCCAGCTCAATCCATCGAATGCGGACGCGTATAAAAACGAAATTGCTTCCCTTCTCGACAAACTTTAGGACACCTCCATACATTGTCATGAGCGACACGAGGCGAACGGAGTGCATGTAACTTTCTTGACCGGATGAAACGATGTGATCTGGATAATAGCGTTATATTACCCCCTGCAATCTCGATCAAAAAGCACCTCGAAAAACCGCAGCGAACATTTCGAGGACAAGGCGAACGGAGCGCAGAAACCGGAGTGTGTCCCTGCTCGCCGGGAAAGATTCCTGGCACTGTTTGTCGGAAGAAATATGCAGCAGGTGCTCAAGGCGCCTTAAATACGTTGAAATACAGGGCACCTCTATTAATTGACATTATTGACCCGCATGTTACCCGCTTTCTTTCCCGTTGCAGTCAGCCTGCTCATGTTGTTGCCGCCTCCTCTCTCCGGAGCCGTCCGCGAAAAGAAACAACTTACATTGCGTGAATGCGTGGAAATTGCCCTTGTCAACTCTTCCACAGTAAAAAAAGCAGAACATGCCGTCAGACTTGAAGGCAGCGACCTTCTTAAAAGCTACGGACAGTTTTTACCAAAACTTTCGGTTTCGGCAGGCTATACACCCGTTTCACTTACCAGAACCTATTCCGACCTGTCCGCCCGGTCGATTGCGAAAACACAAACCGAGCGTGTCGATCTCGCTCTGACGACATCTCTCAACCTGTTCAACGGGTTCCAGGACTATGCTTCCCTGCGGGCAGCAATCAAGCGGCGTGAAGCAGCAGGATTCTCCCTTTTCAGAGCCCGGCAAATCATCATTTACGATGTGACCCAGGCATACTACCAGGTTCTTCTCAACAGGGAGCTTTTGAAAATAGCCAGGGAAAACCTCTCATCGTCCCGTGACCAGCTTCAGCTTACCAAGCGCCAGTATGAGATCGGTATAAAACCTGTTACCGATTTTTACCAGCAGCAGGCGGAAACAGCGGACAACGAACTAACGGTTATCAAGACCGAAAACAACCTGCGCCAGAGCGGGCTCGAACTACTCCGGAGACTGCGGCTCGATCCGGCAGATGAGATTACCGCTGCTGATATCCCGGTGGATTCGCTGCTGGATCTTCCTCTGCATCTCGACCGTGACCGTCTTGTCTCACAAGGTCTTGCCAACAGAAAAGACCTGCAGAGCTCAACGCTTTCCACCAATGCTGCACAATGGGATGTGACACGCGCGGCTGCACAGCGGTACCCGCAGCTCGATCTGACATTCAGCTTGAATACCGGGGGGTATCCCTACTATACAACAACGGCTGATGTTCCGCCATCCAGCTACGCTTACCCCCCTTTTTCAGACCAGCTCTCCGACCTTGTCGGATACTCACTGAGTCTTAGTATGAACTGGTCCATTTTTGACGGCTTTCTTACCCGATACAATGTTGAACAGGCCAAAATCAATTACCTGAACCAGGGGCTGGACACTGCCGATCTCAAGCATGACATAGCCATCGACATCGAGCTTGCCGCAGACAACTATACCGCTGCATTCAAACAGATTGAAACCGCGAGACAAGGTCTCAAAGCAGCAGAAAAAGCCTACGAGACCGTCAAGAAAAAATATGACCTCGGTGCCGCAAGTTTTGTAGAAGCCAACGCCGCAAAAGCAGCGCTTGTCAGCGCACGTGCTGACTATTCACAGGCCACCTATGATCTTGCCCTGCAAAAAAATATTCTCGACTTTGCCACAGGCAGTATTTCACTCGACTGATTCCTGACAGCTATGATGAAAAACAAAAAAAAGCAGCAACACAAAATCGTCATTATTATCATCTCGTGCTTTCTTGCCGCGGGGGGAGTTACCGCTTTCTGGGCATCATTCCAGTCCAAAAAAATTGCTGTGTCCACGGAAAAGGTTTTCAGAAAAGAGGTTATTCATTATGTCACAGCCACCGGTAAAATCGAGCCGGAGCTTGAAGTCACCATTTCCCCTGATGTATCAGGAGAAATCATAGAGCTGCATGTCAGGGAGGGGGAATCCGTCGATGCCGGCGCACTCCTGTTCAAGATCCAGCCCGACGTCTATATCAACCAGGTCGAGCAAAACAAGGCACGCCTCAACCTTGCCAAGTCCCAGAGCCTTGAAGCAAGGGCAAGAAAACTCAAGGCCGAAGACGAGTTCCGCAAGGCATCGATCCTTTACCGTGACAAGCTGATATCAGACTCCGACTACCTGACAGCCAAAACCAATGCTGAAGCTTCCAGAGCGGCTTATGAAGCGGCTCTCTTCACAATCAAGCAAAACGAAAGCCTGCTTGACCAGTCCCTTGAGCAGCTTGACAAAACAACGGTCACGAGTCCCATGAAAGGCACCGTAATCGCACTTGACAGCAAGTTGGGCGAAAGAGTTGTCGGAACCGGCCAGTTTCAGGGAACAAACGTGCTGCGAATAGCAAATCTCGACCGCATGCAGGTGGAAGTCGAAGTAAACGAGAACGATATCGTCAACGTCGAAAAAGGCGACAAGGTTATCGTTGGCGTCGATGCATTTGGAGGGAGAAGATTTGATGGTGTGGTAAATGAAATTTCAAATTCAGCCATAACGCAGTCCGAAGGCACCCAGGAAGAAGTAACCAACTTTTCGGTTAAAATCCAGATACTCAACCATAACCGTCTGCTCAAACCCGGCATGAGCGCCACAGCGGACATCGAGACGCAACGCGTACAAAATGCGCTTGTCGTCCCCATTCAAAGCGTCACTCTCAGAGACACGAGTTCTGCAGGGAATCTCCGGCACTCCTCCGAAGAAGAGCCCGGGAAAAAAGAAGATCAGAACGGAAACAACACGGCCTGGTCGGATAATGGCAGCCGTCAGGGGGTTTTTGTTGTCAAAAACAATACCGCTCTGTTCCTGCCGGTTGAAACCGGGACAACCGATAACACCCATATCGTTATTCTGAAAGGGGTAAAGGAAGGAGAAGAGATTGTTTCCGGAAGCTATACGGCAATCACCCGGCTGCTGGAGGATGGCAGCAGGGTAAAGCTGAAAACCGAGTGACCGGATATGGACAACACTCTTATCAAAATGCAGTCTCTCTGCAGATTTTATACAATGGGCGACCAGGTTGTCAAGGCTCTCGACAACATTGATCTTACCTTTAACCGCAACGAATACGTGGCCATCATGGGGCCTTCCGGCAGCGGAAAATCAACCCTGATGAACATTATCGGATGTCTGGATACTCCATCGGCAGGCACCTATGAGCTTAACGGACAGAATGTCTCGGAAATGGACGATGATGAACTCGCCAAAATACGCAACAGGGAAATCGGCTTTGTCTTTCAGACTTTCAACCTGCT
>JANQGE010000046.1 GCA_028277485.1 Chlorobium sp. | reverse complement strand
GGTTACTTCGTTGGCCTGTGCTCGAAATCCTCATGTACTCTATGTACACTCCGGTTTCTGTGCTCTGTCCGCCTCGTACTCATGTCGCTCACGACAATTAATCGAGGTGCCCTTTGGTAATCTTCGTAAATAACATCTTAAAATTTAAGAGTAAAATGTGCAAATCGCAAAAAAACAGGAGCGTAAATACCGTTTTCTGAAGAAAAATACGCTGCATGGGGGTAATTAACAGAAGACCCCTCTAACCTGAGTAATTCACCAAAGGAAGAAAAAAACTTAATCGGGAATCGGGGCCGGGATCGGGTTTCGGGATCGAAAAGAAATCAGTTGGCAGTCTGCAGTAGGCAGTTAGCAAAAGAATAGTGAACAGTGACGAGTAACGAGTGACAAGACAAGAAGTTGGCATTAGAGAAAAGATAAAGATCGATTACCGATCCCCCCCGTGAAATCAAACCGGATATTTCACAGGGCCGACGGCGAACCCCGAAAGAAGAACAATCGGGGGGCGGGTGTTTGAACTCTCATGCATTATTCAGGATAAAATCGGTTGGATTGTGATTACATTGGAAAGATAGCTTTTTGTAGCGGCTTTTTCGGCTGCTCCGGATGTATGCAGAAGTGTTGCTGCCGTGATGAGTAACGAGAAATCAATGAGGCATTGATAATGAACCTGGAATCGTATTCGGTACCGTGTACGCAATCCTGGCTTGGCGGCAGCGTTTTTTAAACAGTAAAATGAGTACCGCATGCTGAAAACAAATGAAAAAAATCTTGTAGAATTTTTACTGCAGTGCCAGCCGGGGCCACCGAAAACAAGGGGGAGCTGGAGTGTCGATCACCACGGAGAGCCTTTTCTGCTGCCTTCGATAGGAGGCATTACCTTGAATGTTCAGGCAGGTGACAGTGCTTTTGGCTGGGCAGGGGATCATGTCGAGCCCGGGGTAAGCTGTACCGCCGATACACACAAGCCGTTTGATCATCCTAATAATGCCCTGCAGATCTATTCATGTGCAGGAAATACCGTAACGGTTATTTCCGGTGAGGCCAAAGGAGAAAAAGGGGTTGTGCTGGGTCATCACGGCGGGTCGGAACATGTGATTGTCGATTTTTCGCGGGAGGTCAAGGAAAAACTTACCTACAGTGATACTGTCATGGTTCATGCAAAAGGCCAGGGGCTGAAGCTCCTTGATTATCCTGATATTGTACTTTTCAACCTTTCTCCCGAACTGCTCGGGAAGATGAAGATCATGAAAGCAGGCAAAAATATCCTTAAGGTTCCGGTTACCACTGTTGTTCCGGCGGCCTGTATGGGTTCCGGCATAGGTGCCTCGCATGTTGCAAAGGGCGATTACGATGTCATGACAAGCGACCAGGAGACTGTCGGGAAGTACGGTCTCGACAAGATGCGGTTCGGGGATTTCGTTGCCCTGATGGATCATGATAACCGTTACGGCAGAGCATACCGGCAGGGTGCGGTCTCCATCGGCGTCGTGGTGCACAGCGATTGTCTGGTTGCCGGCCATGGGCCGGGTGTGACGACGGTCATGACCTGTGCCGGCCCTTTGATTAAGCCCCTGATCGATCCGGCGGCGAATATAGCGGACATTCTGGGGATAGGTACCGTTTTGAACGCCTCGCCTATCCGCCCAACGAAGTAATCAAGGTGCGCAGCAACCCTTTTCTATCCGATCAACGATGCAATTGAATCGCGGAATAAATAGAGGTGCCCTAAACGATTAGACCGACAGAACATCATCATGACTGACTTATCGTTCCACGAACTGGTAGAACAGCTAACGGCAATCTTGGACGAGGCTTTGGAGCACCCGCCAAAGCCATGGAGCTACTTCACCGACTCCTCGCCCGATGCCGGCTACTTCGGCGTGCTGGCTAAACTAAGTGCCACCGAGGCCGGGCAAGCTGTCAGCGGTACTTCCATTGCGGCACAAGTGAGTCATGTCATCTTTGCGATGGAGGCTTCCTCTGCATTCATGCGGGGTGATCTGAATCCGCCTGGCCTGGAACGCTGGCAGCAAAGCTGGCGGGTTCCGGAACTCGATGAAGCCATGTGGGCGCAGATGCAGCAAGAACTCCGCGACGCGTACCGCGAACTACGCCGCACGATCGAGTCGCATGCGGTGTCGCAAGCTCAATCGGTGGGAGTTGCCATCGGTGCCATCGCGCACATTGCTTATCATCTCGGGGCGATCAAGCAGAAGATTGCCGCCCTTGGCAGAGTGGTCTGACAAATGAATACCAGGAATACAGCAGTGGCCGGTTGAAAAAAACAGGAATTTTTCCTCATGCCGCTTTGTTTAAAGTTTTATGTGTGCGGCTTACCGCTGATTTTTTAATGTAGTATCCTGCTTCAACCTTTTAACAAATGCGTGTCTTGAAGAATGAGGTTTTCCGGTCACGGGGAGTGAAGGATCATTTTTAAAGGCACAACAATGGAGGTAAGATATGGCTATCAAGTTGTACGGTCGTGATCCTCTGAAAATGTTTGAAAATGTCTTCAGTGAAACAATGACCCCGTTTTTTTCTTCCATGGCACCGTCATTCAGGGTTGATGTGAGTGAGGATGAGGAGGCAATTTATATTGATGCTGACATGCCCGGAATGAAAAAAGAGGATGTCAAGATTAGCATGGATCAAGATATTCTCACCATCAGTTCAGAAAGAACGCACGAAGAAGAGGAGAAAAAGAAAGATTATCACAGGATTGAGCGTTCATACGGCAGTATGAGCAGAAGCTTTACCGTAGGCGAGAACGTCGATGCTGAAAACATCGAGGCGAAATATGATAACGGTGTCCTGCGTATCGTTCTGCCGAAGAGGGAGCCGGCTGCAAAGGCGAAAAAAGAGATCGATGTGAAGTAGCCGGGGGTTCGCACAACATTTTTCGATACCGATTCCGACAGCTCATCCCAAAAGAACTCTAATCGGAAATCGGGGCCGGAATCGGTATCGAACTGTAACCGTTCAATATCCATAAAACGGGTAATGTTTTTATTTGCGAGGGCCCGGATGTCTCAGCAGTTTCTGACTGTTGACGAAGTACGATCCTTGATGGTGCTCTCATCGAACTCATCCCAGTCGTGTTCGTCATGCTCACGCTGATAACCGGCTTCTTTCAGCCCAAAACTCATATCGGCAATCATTTCGGGCCGTTTTTCCTTCAGGTTCTTTACCTCGTCCTGGGTAAGAATCCTGGATTTGTCAAATCCAAGATCAATTTCGATCTTGCGATTCTTTGTTTTAACGCGGTCGATATCGTAAAACCGCTTGGTAATGGTGGTCTGTGCAAACGCCTTCAGACAGCCAAGCATGTATTTACGGACATAAGGGTCCTTAATCCACGGATAGCTAAAAAACGATTTGCGTGCGTAGAAGCGTCCGTAAGATTTCAGCACCCCTTTGAGGACATCTTCACGCTCCATATTGTCCGGCTTGATAATCGGAGAGACGAAGTTGTAGCGTGAGTAGTCTCGTACTTCAACCCTGTCTCCAAGCTCCTTGAAAAGATCGGAGAACGGCCAGGGAGTGTAGATGGTCCAGTTGGCCATGTCGGGATCCCAGTCCTTGCAGAGCTGGTAAGTTTCCTCGATGGTTTCGGGTGTTTCGTGTTCGAGGCCCATAACGAACTGCGCTTCGGCAACGATTCCGTTTTTTTGCAGAAGCTTGATGGCATACTTGTTCTCTTCGATAGTTGTTTCTTTACGGAAACGGTTCAGATTCATCTGGCTTGCGGCTTCCGTGCCCAGCGAGACATGGACAAGACCGGCTTTACGGTAGAAAGGCAGGAGGTCTTCGTCGCGCATGATGTCGGTTACCCTCGTGTTGATACCCCAGGTTACATCGAGTTTGCGGTCGATAAGCTCCTGACACAGCGAAACGAATTTCTGTTTGTTGATTGTCGGCTCCTCATCGGCGAGAATGAAGAAGCCAACATTATATTTCTTCACCAAAATCTCGATTTCGTCAACGAAGTATTTCGGGCTTCTTGCCCGATATCTGCGCCAGAACTGCCACTGTGAGCAGAAGGTACAGGTAAAAGGGCAGCCGCGGGCGAAGTTCGGAACCGCAAGGCGGCAATTGAGCGGCGTGTAGATATATTTGTCCCAGTCATACAAGCTCCAGTCAGGGGTCAGGCTGTCCAGGTCCTCGATGACAGGGTGTGCAGCTGTCGCATGAACTTTCCCATCATCATTGATGTAGGCGATACCGGTAATGTTTTCGCGGTCTTTCATGTCTGTTCCAGCATCGATAGCCTTGATGAGATTGACTGCTACCTCTTCTCCTTCCCCGCGGATAACGTAGTCGGTTTCGGTAGCCTCGGTGAGAACCTGGGGATACATGAACGTTGAATGAATACCGCCCATGATCGTTTTGGTCTTCGGGTTGACCTTTTTAGCGATCTTCATGATATCCTGCGCCTTGAAGATCGAGGGTGTGATGTTGGTTGTCATGACCACGTCCGGCTGGTTTTTTCGGATAATTCCCTCGATGGTTTCATCCGGAAGGTCTTCTGCCATCGCATCAACAAAACGAACTTGCGAAAAGCCTGCTTGTTTCAAGGCACCGCCGATGTAAGCTACCCAGCTGGGTGTCCAGTTTCCGGCAATTTCGGCTCCTCCAGAGTGATAATTTGGCTGAACCATTAAAATTTTCATCGTTATTCACCCTCCTGATATGTGTTGTTATAAACTGCACAGTAACACCGGCCTTTTTGTGGCCGGTCTCCGTGTTGTGTCCACACTTCCGATGCTCATCCCGACAAGTCCCCCCAACGATCCATTTAAGTTCCGGAGATGGAGAGAGCGCCCAATTCAATTAATTTCTCGTAAACACGTTTCAGCTCGATATTACTTCTTTTCAGCGTGCATCAGCATGGTGTGATAAAACCCGAAGCTGATTTTCTGCATGTTTTTGACAACCATTCCGGTTGTTTCCATAGCCTTGTTCATTTTCTCCTCCGTGATCATCTGAATCGTTGTTCGCCGCTCTTTTTTCGGGAAAAAACCTCCGATCCAATGTTGGAAAGCCAGAAGCTCGTTGTAGGGAGCATACGTGAAAATAACTGGACCTTTCGTAAGGCTTGAGAGATTGCGGAACGCCTCGATGAATCCTTCGGCAGGATAGTGGATGAGTACATCGAAACAAACGACCGCATCATACGTTCCTTTGACTGATTCTATCGTATTGACCTCGAACTCAATCTTGCCCTGCACGCCCTTTGCGGCAGCTTCTTCTTGTGATTTGTCGACCATCTGAGCGGCAATGTCGACAGCCTTGACGCTGTAACCGTTTTTGGCGAGACGAATACTGAAAAGACCGGTGCCGCAACCTGCGTCCAGGATTACTGATTCTTCAGGCAGGTTGAGCTGCTGAAGCCATGCATAAGCCATGTCCATCATAACGGCATGGCCCTGCCTGACTGTTGTGCGAACAGTTGAGAGCTTTTCGTTGCCGTAAATCGATGACCAGCGATTGAACCCATGGCCGTTGAAGTAGGAACGGAGCATCTTCTGGTGTTCTTCAGCATTGAATGATGATGTACTGCTCATGCTGTTTGGTATAGGTTGAGGTTGCAATTACTTTTGTGTTATGGGTTGCTGTGAGCACCTTCCATCTGACTTTCAAGTTCGGTGTACAGCTCCTGCAGTTCTTCAATGGTTTCATTGTCGGCTTGCCAGAATCCTCTCGAGTTTGCTTCAAGGAGGCGCCGTGTCATCGACATGGTTGCATGAAGATTAAGGCTTCTCAAGCGTTCGAACATTTCCCTGTCTTGCAGGAAGGTCTCGTTAAACTGATTGTATGTCCAGTCTTTTACTGCCGAGGCGGTTGCGCTCCAGCCATAGGTGTTACAGAGATGTGACTCGATCTCCCGTACTCCTTCATAACCGTGTTCAAGCATTGCTTCATACCATTTCGGGTTCAGGAGTTTTGTCCGCGCTTCGAGAGCTACCATGTTTTCAAGGGAGCAGATCTTCTGCTTTTTTCCGAAACCGTTGACATCGCCGACCATGACTTTCGGCTTTGAACGGCTGACCTTTTCCACCGATTTTGAAATACCCCCCAGGTACTCATAATAGTGATCGATATCAGAAATGCCTATTTCATAACTGTCAATATTCTGGTAGGTCAGCGAAACGTTGCGCAAGGCAGAAGTTAATATTTCCGGTGATTCTTCCCATGCTCCCTGTGCGCTGAATGAGAAGCTTTTACGGTTTATAAACGTTTCCGACAGCTCATTATCATTTTCCCAACTGCTGCTTTCAACGAGATGATTCACGTTTGCTCCATAGCTGCCGGGAGCATTTGAGAAGATACGATTTGCCGCATCTTCGGGAGAAATGCCCTGCTCGGCCGCCTGTCGTAAGACGTTCCGGCGGATGTAATTGACTGTTTCCGGCTCTTCTGCCGACGCGGCAAGCCGCACAGCCTTGTCGAGCAATCTGATCTGATGGGAAAGCAAGTCGCGGAATATGCCGCTGACCGTGATAATCACGTCGATTCGCGGTCTTCCGAGTTCTTCGGGAGGGACGAGCTCGACATTGCTGACTTTGCCCAGTTCGTCAGTTTTTGGCCGGGCACCGATGAGGGCCAGCGCCTGGGCGACACCTTCGCCGTCACTTTTCAGGTTGTCGGTTCCCCACAGGACGATCGCTATCGATTCGGGAAGGGAGCCGCTTTCCTCACGGTAGCAGGCCAGAAGCTCTTCTGCGGAAATTTTCCCCTGTTTCTGTGCAAATAACGACGGTATGCTGAATGGGTCGAGACTGTGTATGTTCCGGCCTGTTGGCACTATTTCAGGATTTCGTACCAGGTTGTTGCCCGGTGAAGGTTCAATGTAGCCTCCGGACAGAGCTTCAAACATACCCGGGATTTCCCGGTTGCTGATCATGGCAATGAGTACGCGTTGCAAGACCTCCCATAGCCCGGAGAGCTGTACGGGTTTGACCGAGGCTTCCTTGTGCAGGTAACGCTCGGCCGCCGAGACTCTTACCGGAAAACTTGCTTCAAAGATGTTGCGGAGCTCTTTTTGTGTTCTTTTTCCGTCGGGAAGGCTGCCGATGAAATGCCTGATCGTTTCCCTCGTAATGCTCATGATCTGCCGCCACAAAAGGCTTGCTTCCCGGTTGCTGCTGCTCTGTTCAAGCAAGCTGCTGTAATCCACCTTCCGGGCCTTACAGATATATTCGGGCAATGACAGGCTCTGCATTTCCGCAAGGGGATGGGCAACAAGCAAAGTCAGGTGGTCCACAAAGGTTTCGGGCGACGGATCTTTACCGATGATGTGAAGACCGAGAGGGATCATGCGCTCTTCAACCTTGTACAATTCGTTGTTCAGGGCTGCAAGGTATTGTTCGGTAGAGAGATGTTCTCGGTCGATAGTCAGGTCCACAGAGTCTGCCATGGTATAGATCTCGTCGAGAATTTCCTTCGCATGGTTGTGATAGTAGTTCTCTATAAGAGCCCGAAGTTGCCGGAAGCCTTTGTAAAGTCCTGCATGTTCGAGGGGCGGGGGGAGGTAGCTTATGAGCGTTGCAAACCCCCTTCTTTTAGCGATAGCGCCCTCACTTGGATTGTTGACGCAGTAGTAATAGAAATCGGGCAGGCTTCCTATCAGGCGTTTCGGCCAGCATGAAGTTCCCAGTCCAACCTGTTTTCCCGGCATGAACTCAAGTGCGCCGTGTGTCCCGAAGTGAATAACGGCATCGGCCTGGTAGATATGCTCGAGCCAGGCGTAAAAAGCTGCAAAAGCGTGGTTGGGAGTCGCATCTTTTGCCATGAGAAGACGCATCGGGTCGCGTTCGTAACCGAAGCTCGGCTGCTGACCTATGAAAATATTGCCGAATGTTTTACCAAGAATGTGAAAGCGCTTGCCGTCGGTAAGTATTTCTCCGGGGGCATCGCCCCAAGATGGTTCAATTTCATGATAGTGCGGAAAGATTTTACGGTACTCTTCAACGTGGAGATGGTCAGCGACGTTTCCATCGGTTCCAAACAGATCATGGTTTCCATTGAGGAGTTCGTCTTTGAGTGCTTCAACACTGTCGGGTAGTGTCACCCTGTAACCTGCATGTTTCATTTCACCGAGCAGACTGAAAAGGCTCTCAAAGACATTGAGATATGCCGCGGTGCCGGCATTTCCAAGGTTCGGCGGAAAATTAAAAAGAATGAGAGCGATCTTTTTTGCCGAGGGGATTTTTTTCCTCAAGATTACATGCTTCAGGGCACGGTCTGCAATTGTCTCTATTTCTTTGGTAAGAGGGACAGTCTTATCACTTTCTTCCTCTGCGCCGGCATAAACATGCGGTTCGATGGAACCGTCCAGCTCAGGTATGGCGACACTGAGGGCGGTTTGCAGCGGTGTCAGTCCGATGTTGCCCGACCGCCAATGTTGTATCGACTGGAAAGAAAGCGGAACAAGATTGATATAGGGTACCGCAATTTTCCTAAGTGCCGTGATTGCTTCGGAAGCCTTGTTTTCCGCAGGTCCTCCCACCAGGGAAAAACCGGTTGCATTGATGATCAGATCCGGCGGGAGCTTTCCGGCATTTTCATTGCCGAAAAAACCGTAAAGGGCCGGCCGGAAATCAAGGCCTCCGCTGTAAACGATGCAGGCATCAGCTCCCCTGGATTCCAATGCCCGAAGCAGGCACTCCAGGTGCTGCATGTTTTTGCTCAACACCGTTGCGCGCATTGCAAGTATGGCTACCATGCCATTGCTTTTCCCGGATTTTTTTCTGTCGAGCCACTTCCTGAACTGGACTGCAGTGTAAAAAGGTTCGGATGCGTCGGGGTGATAAAGTGCCGTATCGGGATAAAATATCGGATCTTTCTGTGGGAGCCGTTCGTTAAAAGAGGGAACGTAGCGGTCGATCAGGAGACAGAGAAAACGCTCCATGTTTTCATCTGAACCGTTAAGCCAGAACTGGTGGGCAGCAATGAACGTATGGATATCTCTGGCTTTTCCGGGGATGTGCTTCATCACCTTGCTGATATTGCGCACAAGTGCAAGCTGACGTTGGCTTTCAGTCGGGCTGTTTTTTGGTTTGAGCTGAGACGCCCATTCTCTGAAAACGCTTTTTTTCTTCTCCTCGTCCGGTTTGTACATGATGAACTTGCCCAGACGAGTCTGACGGATAAGAGCGGGGTTGCTCGTTATGATACAGACCGGGCAGGTCACTCCCGAAAGCAGCTTTTCAAGAGGCCTGACAATTTCTTCGCTGAAAAGCATTGAGCCGAAAATGAAGTCCGCTTCAGCAAATGCTTTTTCAAGCGTCTGCCAGACTTCTTTACCCTTGTGAAGGCCGAGGTTGAAGATCGTTATATCGAGCGGGCAGTCGAATTCGCGGTTCAACGCAGCGGTGGCATGTTTCAGCGCACCGTTGTTGGTGGCTTCCATTGTTAAAAAAAGAAAGCGCATACGTACTTCTCTGTAATTATTATATGATATGAGCAGCTTTCCGGTTTCAGTAAAGCGCAAGGCTTACATTTCCGGACATTCATATCCCCGCAGGGGATGTGCAGCCATCTCTTTCAGCGCAGGGGGGTATACCTGCTGGCGATTTTTTGTTCTATGGCCACATACCCTGACAGAGTAACAGAGGAGAGGGTATTACATTATCAGCACTTGGTTCTGCTGAAAAAGGTTCACCGTGAAGGGAAAAATGGACGTGGTGTGTAACAGCGCGGGAGTTGTATCGATGTATGATGAACGGTCCGGCCCGTGGTAGAAAACAGCGTAGAAGGATGTTTTGGAATGAAGCGACAGACAGGCAGGCGACCGTTCGTGACAGGAACAAAGAGCGGATACGCTCTCGTCAAAAAAGTTCTGAACCACAGCAACCCTGGAAGAGTGCTCCTTACTTTTCGACTTGGCGTTAAACGATGAGGTTTTAGCCAGAAAATTGTAGCCTAAAACCGAAACGAGAAAAAACAGGGATATCTCTAAAAAACGCCAGAGGTTTCTGGATATGTTGTGCTTCCTGGGTGCCGGCATACAGCAAACTTTCTTGGAATATATCAAACTGCAGATGAAATAAAAACAGAGATACAGTAGTTTTGCCGATATTGAGCCGATTGCGTGGTATGAACGTATTTTTTCTGCAGAAATATAAAAGGCGCCTGAAAATCGCGCCTTTTTGATAATAAATTTTTTGGTGTCTCCGTTGTCCCGCAACAGAGAAGAGGACTCTGTCCTCACTGTTCATCAAGCATGCCTTCAAGACGGTCTTCGAGATCGGCATAGATTGCCTGAAGCTGGTTAATGGTTTCCTGATCGGCTTTCCACATACCCCGGCCGTTTGCTTCGAGCATCCTGCCGACGATGTTCAACGTTGCCTGAGGATTCGCTTTTGTAAGGCGTTCACGCATTTCGGCATTGAACGCGTAAGTCTCGGCAGCTTTCTTGTATACCCAGTCGTCAACGCCTTTGGTGACTGCATCCCAACCAACCATGTAGGTAAACCGGTTGCTGATTTCCGTTGCACCGGTGTGACCCTGATCAATCATGCTTTCGAACCATTTCGGATTCAGGAGCTTTGTTCGGAACTCGACTTTCAAGGCCTTGTCGGCGTCATCTACTTTTACGTCAGCCGTAAAAGTCTCGACGTAGTTCAGCTTAACGTTGTTGCCTTTGGTGTTTCTGCGCCGTGCCGAAAGCTGCAGCGATCCGGAGGAGGAAAAGTAGCGATCGATATCCGATATACCGTATTCAGCAGAATCAACCTGCTGGACAACGCGGTCCACGGTTCCAAGAAGATTTTCGAGAACCTCGGACTGCTGGTCGCCATACCGATTACCGCCATAGGCATAGCTCGTTCTTTTGATGAACATGCTGTCGAGATCATCTTCGGATTCCCATGCGGAATCTTCGATCAGTTCTTCAACCATGGATCCGTAGCTTCCCGGAGCCTGGGTAAACAGCCTCGCTGTAGCGGCTTCGAAATCCTGTCCCTTTGCAACGGCTTCATCAACATGCTTTTTGATATTGTTCATCTCAGCCGGCTCGTCGGTTTTAGCTGCATCTTTGACCAGCTTGTCAAGAAGATCGACCAGGACGCCGAAGGTATCGCGGAAAATTGAGCTGATTTGAATGAGGACATCAACCCTCGGGCGACCGAGCTTTTCAAGAGGAACAAGACTGTAATGGCTGATTTTGCCCTGTGCGTCATAAGCGGGTTCGGCACCGATCAGATGGATAATCACTGAAACAGCCTCCCCCTTGCTCTTGATGGTGTCGAGGCCCCAGAGAACCTGGGCGATGGTCTCGGGAAAGTCGCCTTCATTTTCTTCCTGGTGCCGTTTGATGATTGTTTCGGCAATCTGCCTGCCGCGTTTGAATGCAAGCTCGGAAGGAATACGCCAGGGGTCGATGGCGTGCATGTTTCGACCTGTCGGCAGAATACTTGCTCCGTCGCGGACAATGTCACCTCCCGGTCCGGATGGAATGTATTCGCCGCAAAGGGACTTCAAAAGCGATGTCATTTCACGGCTGTTGTCCTGCAGCGCCTGTTTGAGGGCGATACCTTCCCTGAGAGATTCGTTAAGCGCTTCGGCTATCTTTTCAGTGATTTTTGCCTCGCCGGTCAGCACCTTGAACACTGCTGCAGGATTTGCGTTTTCGGCAAAGATGGTTTGTTCAATAAAATCTTTTGTATGCTCATCGACTCTTTCACGTACTTCAAGCGCCCGGGGCTCCCCTTTTCTCGCTCGCGTAGCGAGGGATGCGTAATCGCCATAATCGGAGGATTCTCCGATTGCGCGAAGAATAACGGACGGCAATGAGTGTTCATTACCCCGAACTTTCAAATATTCGGTGACGGTGGTGAGCTGGCTTTCCAGCGGAGGGGTTTCACCGAAAATATGCAGCGCATTGGATATCAATTTGCCCTCGATCTCCATAAGGTAGGTATAAAGGCGGCTGAGGTAGTCGCTGAAGCTTTCCCCATCAAGTCTGGGGCAGTCATCCGTCAGGTTGAGCTGTGCGGCCTTTTCGATAATAGCTTCCTCCGCTTCGGGATCGGCGAGTTTTTTAAGATCACGTTCCCTGTAATCATTCAGCATATCCTTGAACGCCGGAAGTTCCTTGTAGAGTCCTGCACGTGCAAGCGGCGGAATATTGTGAGAAATCATTGTTGCGTAACCGCGGCGTTTGGCAATATTTGCCTCGCTCGGGTTGTTGACCGGGTAGATATAGAAATGCGGAACCTCGCCAAGCAGCGCGTCGGACCAGCAATCGCCGGTAACACCAAGCTGAAGGCCGGGCATCCATTCGACAGTACCGTGCATGCCGACATGTATAAGCGCGTTTGCGTTGAAACTGCGGCTGATCCAGCGGTAGAAAGAAATATATTGATGGTGCGGTGTGTTTTCCTTGTCAAAAAGGAGTCTCATCGGGTCACCCTGGACGCCAAGGCGCGGCTGTACGCCTATAAACACGTTTCCGAGAGTAATACCGCCGATGAAAAGCCGGTCGCTGCCGAGAGGAGCGATATCCCCCGGAAAGCCTCCCCAGCGCTCTTCGATGCGTTCACGTTCACGGACAGATGTGCTGTGCTGGTATGTATCCCTGTCGATACCGAAAGCATCAAGCTCATGTGCCTGGACTTCATAATCCGTTGCCTTGTCAAGCATTTCCAGCAGTTTCTCAGGCGATTCAGGAAGAGTGCCGACGTTATAGCCTTCGGCCTCGAGCTTTTGAAGAATCCCGTAGATGCTTTTTGGGACATCCAGAAGGGCGGCGCTAGCCTTGCGTCCCATACCGGGCGGGTAATCGTAAACCACGAAAGCAACTTTCTTGTCCTTGTTGTCCATACGTCTCAGCTCGGAGAACTTGCGGGCAAGTCCGGAAAGTCTTTCAAGCCTGTCCGGCACGGTCTGGAGCTTGCCGTCCTTGACCGCGCCCAGCACTACAGGACAGACCGCGCCGTCCATTTCCGGCAGGGAATAGGTCATTGCCGACTGAAGGGGGACAACTCCTTCTTTTTTCCATGAGTTGAAATCCTGTATGAAGAGCGGCTGTGAAACAACGTAAGGGGCGTTGACGGAGGTGAGAATTTCATCCCGTGCGCTTGCCGATGCGCCGGGCGTTGTTGCTCCGGCAGGGCCGCCGACAAAACCGAACCCCATCATGTTGATCAACATGTCGAGATCGGCATTCACAAACCATTCGCGCGCGGCCACATGACCTTCAACGCCCATGACGAAAACCGGGAGTACGTTCAGTCCCTTGGCCTCGATTGCCCGGATGGTGTTGTCGATATATTCTTTTTCCTGGAGCAGGTGTTTGCGGAAAAAGATCAGACCAATATTGTGTTTTCCCCTGGATTTTTTATCGCGTTTTTTGTTCCATTTGCCATAATGGCTCAAATCCTTGAAATAATCCGGGGCTTCCGGATGATAGAAACCCATTGTTGGAACTTCAACCACCTTGTCCGCTTTGACTGCTACGTCAAAGTATTCGGACATGATGTAGTTGAACATGCTGGCAAGGTTTTCGGCGGTCGGGTGCATCCAATAGGTATAGACCTGCATCCAGTTCTTGAAATCCTTCGCTTTCTTCGGGATCAGCGGCAGCATGGTGCGCATGATCTTGAGCAGTTTCATGTAGCCGTAAAGGGCATCTTCATCACGTCCCTTAACGAGCATTTTCGCCACTTTTTTCACGATGTCCGGCATACCGCTGCCGTCGCCTGAAACAATATAGTTGCCGACCTTTGTCATCTGCATGACTTCAGGCATGGATTCGTAAGCGAAAATGGTTCTGACATTCGATTGGTCGATCTGTTCCTTAAGCCAGTCAGCCTGTCCTTTGAACTGAATGAGCGTCGTAAGAATACAGTCCGCACTGCGGATGGCTTCAGCGGCTTCAGGGTTCTGGTGCTCGAGATCCTGGTCTGTCCATTGCGTCAGTTCAGCATGCCGGCTGATTTTGTCCGTGACTTCACGCCATACCCGTTGATTGCATTGTTCCATCCCGACGATGGCTGCAATTTTGATTTTACTGTGCATAGGAAACAAAGGTCAGCATTGGTTAAGGTGATCCCGGGAATACCAAATGTAATAATAGTTTGGAGAATAGTAAAGCAAACAAGCCCCTTTTCCTGAGGGGCTTGTTTGACGCATTTGGGATGTGATCTCGACGAGTCCTAATAAACGAAATCAAGGCCGAGAATGAAGCTTCGGCCAGGGGCGCGGAACCATTCACCTTCCTCATACTGCTCGTTTGTGATATTCTTGCAGAGGAAGGAGCCTGTGAGGCTGTCTGTCAGATTGTACTTGAGGCCGACGTTGAAAACGATGAAGTCGCCGGGGTAGTTTGATCGCTCAAGGTTGGGATAAGAGCTGACAGATTTGTATTGGCTTACGTATCTGCCGTCGACATTGAGTGAAAGGTTCTCAATTTTCCATGTTGCACTGGCCGAAGCAGTGTGTTCTGGTCGGTAGGCAAGCCACTCGGGATCAGGATTTCCTTCTCCAGCAAGTGAACCGGCTCCCCCTGATTTGTCTTTGGCATTCATGTATGCATAACCGATTGACATCGAAATCGGGTCGACCGGGCGTACGTTGAGTGCTGTTTCAATACCCCAGATGCGGGCTTCGGCAATGTTATCATATTCAAAAACAATTGCCGGGAAAGTACCAATATTTCTCGATTCAATCAGGTCCTTGTAATCATTGATATATCCAGCAAGGTCGAATGAAACCCTGTCAGAGAGTCTCATGAAAATACCGGCCTCATACGCGGTCATTTTTTCCTTGTCCAGCGCAGGGTTCGGGTTGCCAGGGAAGAGCCCGGCATCGGTTACGAAGCGTTCGGCAACGCTTGGGGCGCGGAAGCTTTTGCCCCATGAGGCTCTCAATGCAACATCGTCGGTAATCCGGTAGTTTAGTGCCAGACGAGGGCTGAGGGCATCAACTGACTGGTTCTCGATCGGGGCTGTTACAACGACAGGTGGTCCCATCTGGGTGTAATCCCTGTAGACAACTTCATCAGCATCTATTTTGCTCCAGTCGTAGCGCAGTGAAAGAAGAGCCGTGAACCGGTCAGTCAGGTCGAATTCATCCTGAATAAACAGGGACGCATTTTTTTCCTGAATATCCCCGAGATTTCCCCAGCCAGGAGTATAGACCGGATTGTACTGTGTTGTGGAGATGTCGACAATATTGCCGTCGACCCCAAACAGTAAACGGTGCTGGTCACTTGCCTGGTAATCAAGGCGGACTCCTGCACCGTAGCGATTGGCGCTGTTTTCGGCAAACTCTCCGCTTTCTTTGCTATAAATTGGGGGCAGCATTCCATTCAGAGCCCCTATGATAGCTGCATCCGGAAAACCACTGGTGTTTTCAATGATATTGTACTCTGGAGACCAGACCTGGGTAGCGCCTGTTGGATTGTATTCGATTCGTTTTTTGTTTCTGGTGTAGTAGAGCCGGGCATCGAGACTGAGGTTATCACTCAGCATATTAACGTAATTGAGACCAACAAGGGCATTTTTCCTTTTTGTGGTTTGGTCTGCGTAGACTTCGTCGCGCTGGTCCAGTGCCAATTCGGTGAACGGGAAAAATTCTGTTTCAACACTGAATGGTGGCCCGAATGGTCCTGCCGGGGGCCCAGCGACGACGTCCACCCGATATGGCCAGGTATTAATGTAGCCCCCCTCGGAGTCTGAGTAGAACGCTGTAAGCTGAAGATATTCGCGCGAACTCAGATCATAGCGTCCCTTGAACTTGATGTCATTGAGGAAGTACTGTGAGTTTTCGCGGTGTCCGTCATCTTCAGCATGAGAGTACAACAGGTTGTAGGTCAGGGGACCGCTTTTGTCACCGATTCCGAAGTAGGTGTTCCACAGCCAGGGCGTGTAATCGTCACGATATTCGCTTTTGTCGCTGTCCGGCGGGGCATCGTAAAAGCCGAGGCTGGCACCGGCCTTGATCTCGAACTCGCTTGGCATGGAGCCAATGACGCTGACAACGCCACCCATAGCCTGCGAGCCGTAGAGAGCTGATGAGGCCCCCTTGATGACTTCAACCTTTTCGGCTGCGTTCATATTGACGGTGTTCCATGCAATTTCACCGGTAATCGGATTGTTGATAGGGAACCCGTCATACAGGCCGACAACACGTGTTCCGAGGCCTCCCTGGAAGGTGTTCGAGCCGCGAATTTGGAGGCCGGTATTGCTCAGACCGGCAGAACGGACGACGTTGACGCCCGGAACGGTTTCAACAGCGCGGTCAAGTGATGAACTGGGTTCGCGTGCAATGTCTTCGCGTGATACGGAGGTAAGGGTAATAGGAACCTCGAGCCGGTCTTGTTCGTAAAGTGCCGCGCCGACAACAATCTCCGAGGCCATGACGGTTGTTTGTGCGAGCCGCGGGTTAATGGCGGTTGTTTGGCCGGCTGTTACCGTGATGGTCTGAATAAAGGGTGAGTAGCCTATGGCATTTACCTTGAGTCGGTAGGTGCCGGCGGGAATG